>CASQMQ010000049.1 GCA_949430125.1 uncultured Pseudomonadales bacterium | reverse complement strand
GAAAGATCGTAACGCTCTGGCGAAAAGAATAGATTAGAGAATAAGTTCTCTGCAGATTCCTTTGTAGGCGGCTCGCCTGGACGCATCATGCGATAGATTTCGACCATAGCTTCCAGCTTGGAAGTGGTTCCATCGATGCGCAATGTATGCGATACAAATGGACCGCAGTCCAGATCGTTAGTGTAGATAGTCTCGAACGTCTTTACGCCGGTCTCGAAGAACTGCTCTATCACCTCTTCAGTGATTTCTGTATTACAGGCAACTAAAACTTCGCCTGTCTCTTCGTTGATCACATCGGCAGCAAGTGCGGCACCAATAAGGTACTCATGCTCGATTAGCAGCGTAGTTAACTTCGCTTCTTCCATGAGGCGCACGTGGCGTGAAGTAATACGGCGGCCAGCCTCTACGATTTCCTTGCCTTTCTTGTCATTGATCGGAAAAGTAAGCACTTCTCCACGCAGACGAGCAGGGATTAGATTCAACGAAATAGCCGATTCTTTATCCTTGCCTTTCGTAGCAATCTTAAAACTATTGTTGTCATAGAACATCTCAAGAATTTCTTGAGATCCGTAACCTAATGCGCGCAGCAAGACAGACGCAGGCAATTTACGACGACGGTCGATTCGAACATAGACCATGTCTTTCGGGTCGAATTCAAAGTCGAGCCAAGAACCACGGTAAGGAATAACCCGCGCAGAGTAGAGTAGTTTTCCTGAGCTGTGCGTCTTACCACGGTCATGGTCAAAGAACACACCGGGCGATCTATGCAACTGCGATACAACAACACGCTCGGTACCATTGATAACAAAAGTACCCGAATCAGTCATCAATGGAATCTCGCCCATATAGACTTCTTGCTCTTTAATATCCTTAATTGTTTGTGTTGTTGATTCCTTATCATAAAGAATCAACCGAACCTTAACCCGCAAGGACACTGAATAGGTAGAACCACGCAATTGACATTCTTTGACGTCAAACGCTGGCTTTCCGAGATTATAGCTAACATATTCCAGAACTGCTTTGCCGGAATAGCTGACGATAGGGAATACAGATTTGAACGCAGCGTGTAAGCCTTGTTCCATACGTGATTCGACAGGCACGTCAACCTGAGTAAACTGTTTATAGGAATCGACTTGTATAGATAAGAGGTAAGGGATATCCATCGCACTTGGCAATTTGCCGAAGTTCTTACGGATACGTTTTTTCTCTGTATACGAATAGGCCATTGGTGTGTTCCTAGCGTTGTGTTCTATTGGCATTAACTACTGGCAGAATTTTTCTGCGATTTGCATGTTCTTTCGTCTATACGACTTGGACAATGCGCGGCGATTAGCCGGTCTTCTCTTGCTCGAAATTACGACGAACTAACGCCAGGTGCGTTAACGGCACCCGGCGCTTGTCGTTTTTTAGCAATTCTTGCTACTTAAGCTCAACGGTTGCGCCAGCTTCTTCCAAAGCTTTCTTGGCTTCATCCGCTTCTCCCTTAGGAGCAGCTTCTTTAATAGTTGATGGCGCGCCATCAACTAATTCTTTAGCTTCTTTAAGACCTAGGCCCGTGATACTGCGAACCGCCTTAATGACGTTTACTTTCTTTTCGCCAATAGAGGCTAGAACGATATCGAACTCAGTCTGCTCTTCTACTGGCGCAGCATCGGCTGCTGCCGCTGGAGCCGCCGCAACTGCTGCAGCAGCTGAAACACCGAATTTTTCTTCCATTGCTTCAACCAGCTGAACTACGTCCATTACTGACATGTCTGCAATTGCTTCTAATACATCTTCTTTGGAAAGAGCCATGACTCTTGTCTCCTACTTTCAATAAATTAATTTAAGTTGTTTTAATCTTTTACAATTTCTAAACTGCTACGAAGGAACTATGCTGCTTCCTGCTTCTGGTCTCGAACTGCAGCAACAGCACGTGTTGCTTTCGAGGGAACCTCTATCATGGTTCTGGCGAGCTTCGTTACAGGCGCTAACATAACGCTCATAAGAATGGACAGAGCCTGATCGTGAGTCGGCAACTTCGCCAACACGTCGATCTGATCGGCATCCAATAACTTGCCACCTACAGATAGTGCTTTGATCTCGAAATCTTTCTTCTCTTTAGCAAAATCCTTCAGCACGCGTGCAGCGGCGCCAGGGTCTTCCTCTGAGAATGCAAGAATCGTAGGACCAACTAAAACTTCTTGAATGCATTCGAACTCAGTACCTTCAACTGCTTTCTTAAGCAGCGTGTTTCTTACAACACGAAGGTAAACATTATTCGCTCTAGCACTCTTGCGAAGCTCAGTCATATCGCTAACGGTTACACCCCGATAATCGGCGAGTACCGCAGACAATGCACTGTTAGCAGCCGTATTGACTTCCGAAACAATTTGTTTCTTATCTTCTAGTCCAATAGCCACTAGCTAAACTCCTTAATATGGTCGATTACTCGACCGCGATTTAGCATGACAAATGCTCACGTCATGCCCTTGCTATTCGGTGATTGAAATTTAGCATTACACTAAATCGGGCTTCACCATCTGCGTAGGAAATTAAGCGACCAAACCTAAACTCGGCGGTCACACCTACGGTCTTTGACAGCTTCGCTTTCGCGAAACCCCAAAGTCTGTTGAAGAGCAATACAACGATCACCCTTCGAATTTTTTATTGCTAGCGCTAAAGAAGCTCTAAGGATGACTGGTCTATCTGCAGTCCAGGACCCATCGTAGAAGAAAGAACAACCTTCTTAATATAGACACCCTTAGCTGCAGATGGCTTAGCCTTCTTTAGGTCTGCCAATAGCGCTTCAAGGTTTGCCTTAACGGCAGGAGCTTCAAAACCCACTTTACCGATGCCGCCATGAACGATGCCGTTCTTGTCCGTTCTATATCGAACCTGGCCGGACTTGGCGTTCTTAACTGCAGTTTCAACGTCTGGCGTAACTGTCCCGACTTTCGGGTTAGGCATCAAACCTCTTGGGCCGAGAACCGTACCTAGTTTGCCCACTACACGCATAGCGTCTGGTGTTGCAATAACTACGTCGAAGTCCAGGTTTCCTGCCTGAATGGATTCCGCTAAATCCTCGAAGCCCACCACATCAGCACCGGCAGCCTTCGCCTTTTCGGCATTTTCGCCTTGAGCAAATACTGCGACGCGAACGTCTTTGCCTGTGCCGTTAGGTAGAATTGTGGAGCCGCGAACAGCTTGATCCGATTTACGCGCATCGATGCCGAGATTCACACAAACGTCTAGAGACTCGCTGAATTTCTTTGAAGCAAATTCTGAGATAATCGCAACAGCTTCTTCAACTGAGTAGGCTTTGCCTGCCTCAACCTTTTCAGCTACTTGCTTTTGTTTTTTGGATAGTTTGGCCATGTTACTCCACTCCCTCGACTTCTATGCCCGCGCTGCGCGCGCTGCCAGCAAGAGTGCGAACCGCAGCATCCATATCAGCAGCAGTGAGATCAGCCATTTTCTGGGTCGCAATTTCTTCTAATTGGGCGCGATTTACTTTGCCCACTTTTTCGGTATTTGGACGTCCACTCCCCTTCTTGAGGCCAGCTGCTTTACGCAGTAATACAGAGGCGGGAGGCGTCTTCGTAATAAAGGTGAAGCTACGATCTGCATAAACAGTGATAACTACAGGGATAGGCAGCCCAACTTCAACGCCTTGAGTCTGCGCATTGAATGCCTTACAAAATTCCATGATGTTTACGCCGTGTTGACCGAGAGCCGGACCAACAGGTGGACTTGGGTTAGCTTTTCCTGCGCCAACTTGCAGCTTTATATAAGCCAGTACTTTCTTAGCCATGTCTTTCTCCTTTGGGTTCAAACGTTCGATTCAGCCTCGCAGCTAACCAAACTCCCCGGCGACGCCCTACGTTAGTGAGGGAATCGACTTTGTTAAAAGGTTATTAAATACCCTCAATGAATCTAAAATTTTCTGTCTCTTAGCTCTTTTCGACTTGCCCGAACTCTAGCTCTACTGGAGTAGAACGACCGAAAATCAATACAGCAACGCGTAATCGACTCTTCTCGTAATTGACTTCCTCAACCGTACCAGTGAAGTCATTAAAAGGACCATCTGTAACTCGTACCATCTCGCCAGGCTCGTAGATCGTCTTATGAGTTGGAGCCTCTTCGCTATCCTCCATTCTCTGAAGAATCTTATTCGCTTCTTTATCCGTTATTGGTGCGGGCCTCTCTGCCGTGCCGCCAATAAAGCCCATAACCCTGGGCGTGTCCTTAACCAAATGCCAGGTATCGTCGTTTAGCTCCATATGAACCAAGACGTAACCCGGAAAGAATTTGCGCTCGCTCTTTCGCTTTTGACCACCGCGCATTTCTACAACTTCTTCGGTAGGCACTAACACTTCATCGAAGTAATCTTCCATTTTCCGGAGAGCAATTCGCTCTCCAAGTGCAAGCATCACTTTTTTCTCATAACCTGAATAGGCATGAACTACGTACCAGCGCTTTGCCATTTTTTGCCTCTAGCCGATCATCGATGAAATAACGCTGTTTAATCCCCAATCCAGTAGCCACAGAATAAAAGCTACAATGAATATGACGATAAGGACTACGATCGTAGTCTGCGTAGTTTCTTGTCTTGTTGGCCAAACAACTTTTCTTATCTCAACTCGTGCATCTAGGCATAGGTTGACAAAAGCACGCCCGCGAATAGTCTGAGCGCCAATCCATCCAGCCACGCCGGCAGTTACAATCAAGCCTAGCGTTCTAACCAATAATGATTCCGCGGCGAAATAGGAATTAATATAGATCGCGCCAGCCACAATCGCTGCCACGACGGCCCACTTGAGCTAAATCTAATTTACCATCTTCGCCTGCTATTTTTTCGGACATAATATTTACTATTCTTTGCACTGAAAAATATCTAATTAACCGCCACCGACAGCGACCTTAATCGCTGCTTATTCTCTTCCCTATGGCTAGTGGAAGAATTCCCGCCTTTAGTTGGCAGGCCAGGAGGGAATCGAACCCCCAACCTGCGGTTTTGGAGACCGCTGCTCTGCCAATTGAGCTACTGGCCTACTGCTTCTCTAAAGGTCATCGGTGCTTCTCATTCCCCCTTGCTAATTAAGGGCGGTCAATACTAGCTAAATCTTTATTATCTTCATTTGCTTCTAACGAAAATCATAGAAACACTAAAGACGACTAGGCCGAAGCACCCTTTTGAGTGCTTCGGCCGAGTAAGTAGTCTTTACCAAAATTATTCGATGATCTTAGCTACAACGCCCGCGCCTACTGTACGGCCACCCTCTCGGATAGCAAAACGTAGACCGTCATCCATCGCGATCGGTGCGATCAATGTCACAACCATGTTCACGTTGTCACCGGGCATTACCATCTCAACGCCTTCTGGCAGCTCGCAAGCACCTGTCACATCCGTTGTACGGAAGTAGAACTGCGGACGGTAACCTTTAAAGAATGGCGTATGACGACCACCTTCATCCTTATTCAGAATATACACTTCAGCTTCGAACTTAGTATGAGGTGTTACAGATCCGGGCTTGCCCAGTACTTGACCGCGCTCAACCTCTTCACGCTTAGTACCGCGCAGCAAAACACCTACGTTCTCGCCTGCACGCCCTTCATCCAACAGCTTGCGGAACATCTCAACACCCGTACAAACTGTCTTCTGTGTGTCTTTAATACCAACAATGTCTAAGTCATCGCCAACATTGACAATTCCGCGCTCGATTCGGCCTGTTACAACAGTGCCACGACCGGAGATTGAGAATACGTCTTCGATTGGCATCAAGAATGGCTTCTCAACGTCACGAACCGGATCGGGGATGTAGCTGTCTAGAGTCTCAACCAGCTTCTGTACCGCAGGCATGCCGATATCAGAGGTGTCGCCTTCAAGAGCCTTAAGAGCAGAACCAACAATAATAGGCGTATCGTCGCCTGGGAATTCGTATTGATCCAATAACTCACGGATCTCCATCTCTACCAATTCAATCAGTTCTTCGTCATCAACCATGTCCGCTTTGTTCATGAACACAACGATGTAAGGAACGCCAACCTGCAAAGATAGCAGGATGTGCTCACGAGTCTGTGGCATTGGGCCGTCTGCAGCCGAACATACCAAGATAGCGCCGTCCATCTGAGCCGCACCAGTGATCATGTTCTTTACATAGTCGGCGTGACCTGGACAGTCAACGTGTGCGTAGTGGCGGTTAGGCGAATCGTATTCAACATGAGACGTGGAAATAGTAATTCCGCGCTCTCGCTCTTCTGGCGCATTATCGATCTGCGCGAAGTCGCGTACTTCTCCTCCGCCCCATAATTCAGAACAGACACGAGTCAAAGCCGCTGTTAAAGTCGTCTTACCATGGTCAACGTGACCAATCGTACCTACGTTGACGTGTAATTTATTTCGTTCGAATTTTTCTTTAGCCATCTTCGACTGCCCCTATCTATTCTAAGCGTCATCAATTAATTTTGAATCAGGTTCTGTTTTTGTAGCTAGAATCACTATAAAGAAACACTACCTGCTACCGATCTATTTAAACTGTATATCTTAACTGTTGTACCTGAACTGTTTTGCTCACCAAAAGAATGGTGCTCACACTCGGAGTTGAACCGAGGACCTCTTCATTACCAATGAAGTGCTCTACCGCCTGAGCTATGCGAGCCGCACATTAGTAATCTCAGCCCCTGTCCTACGCCGGCACTGGTGCCGACTTCCTCATGCATTGACCAGGCTACTCAGGCAACCTGATCATCTTGCTAAAAGTTCCAATTTTTAGCTAAATTGGAGCGGGTAGCGGGGATCGAACCCGCGTATCCAGCTTGGAAGGCTGGGGTTCTACCGCTGAACTATACCCGCCTACAAAAATCTACTCCCCTACTAGCTATGAGTTGGTGGAGGGGGGTGGATTCGAACCACCGAAGCTTGCGCGTCAGATTTACAGTCTGATCCCTTTGGCCACTCGGGAACCCCTCCAACATGAACTTCCAAGGGTCAAAAATCCTCGGCACTCTCACTCAGGAGCGGCATTTTATGGGAATTGAGTCCCTTGTGCAATCGTTTCACAGAGATTTTCTGTAATGATCAAATTCGGCCGACCTGCCGTCAAATCTAGCCATGCGGGGTTTTCTAAGACAAATTGCTCCAACACTTGCAGCTGAACTTGAATTTCGTCAGTAGACCGCGGTATTTCTTCTATCTGGGGAGCATAACCCAGCCCCTGAACCCCATTACGCAGGGCCTGCGCATCGCCAAGCTCCGAGAAAACACCTAACGCGATACCGTTCTCCAACATTCCACGAGTGATTAGGTAGATTTCACTCTCAATATCAGCCGCTATAAGGCCCTCGCTCAGGGCATCTAAGGCAATAGTTGCAATCCCGCGCGAGGACGCCGGAGGTAAGAAAACTCGATATTGTAAGCTCAACGGATCACCACTGAGAACCACATTGGAAGCGAATGCTGCCTCGCCCATCTCTGCGATGAAGCTGGAGGCGTCATCCATAGTGCTGAAATCCCCAATCGTGAAGCAATTCAGTGCAGGCTGAGCCGCGAGCTGCGCCTCATATTCACTGATCAGAGTTAAGCCACTATTTAGCAGAGGCCTGGGGGCACTGATTACCCGTGGCACTATGGGTTCTGCAGCATAGCGAACCCAAGAGAAATAACCTATATTGGCCACTAGGAGGAAGATGGCTATATAACGCATGGCCTAAACCTTTCCTAAATTTCTGTCAGGATGTGGGCACGCAACATCGAGACCATCAAATACAAGAGAAGTGACAATCTCACTTCTATCAAGGCCCACTAATCCATGCAGTAATTCAGCATCTCCGCCTGCAAAGTAAATTTCAACATCACCCGCCTTAGCTAATGACGCGCTCTGCTGCTTTATTGTTGCCAGCAATGCCGTCACAGTTCCATTAAATACGGCCTCATCAGTTGAGTGGCCCAAACTTTCGGAATACGTGGAATAATTGTCACTAAGCCGAATCGCCGTGTTTGCTTCCAAGCTGCTGTGCATCAATCTTAAGCCTGGGATAATATAACCGCCCAAATGCAGACCCTGCGCATCGACCACATCGATAGTAAGCGCGGTCCCACTATCTATAATCATGCAGGCGCCGCCTGCCCTTCGATAGGCTGCAAGCATAGCTAGCCACCTATCTATACCGAGCCGGCTGACATTCGCATACTGATTGGTCACTCCCCCGCAGCTTTGGGTTACGCTCGCCTGCACTAGAGCTATTGAGTGCTTTGCTCGGACCCAATCTTCTAGCCTCTTATTTACATCACCGCCACGCACACTGCACATACGCGCCAAGGTTATTGCTGCGTCTAGCTCTGTGACTAGCTGCAACTCATCAAATCCGGGCACATGGCCAGCCTTGACCACCGCCAGATCATCCTCTGCAAGCAGTCGCCATTTGATCCGTGAATTGCCCACATCAAGTTCTAATATCATGTGCTAATTAATACTCATTCTGAAAGCGGACGCAACGACGAAAATACTTCCCCACCACTGATCGGTTGTATGCCCTTCGCAGTTTGTAGCAGTAATGAACCCTCTGAATCCACTCCCAGCGATTTTCCGGTAAGTCGCCTTTCACCATTTTGTATTTCGATATCGCTCATTCGATAACAGTCTAGACAATTCCAGCGTTCTTCAAATGATGAGAATCCGCTGTTTTCGTATTCCTCTAAATTTCGGCTCAGCTGATTCAGGAGCTCCGTGAGCAGAATTACTCGAGAAGGCGGCTCGCTGATGATGTTATTCAGGTCAGTTACCGGTCGATCGATACTTTCTAGTGAATCTGCTGACAATTCGATATTCACCCCGATGCCGAAGACCACGAAGCGTGCTGCGTCTTTGTGCTGCAATTCCAAAAGGATGCCGGATAACTTCTTGTTCTCAAAAAGCACGTCGTTGGGCCATTTCAACTGAAGGCCTTGTGCGCCTAATTCCCGCAGTGCCTCGAGCACGCTAATAGCGGTAACCAGAGATAGAGCTTGCAGCGCATTGGCCTCCATCGAGAAACGACGAGTCAGAGATAAATAGATGCCCGCATTCTTTGGGCTCACCCACTGACGACCTCGACGGCCCCTTCCAGCAGTTTGTGAGCTGGCAACAACTACCCTATTCTGCGTATTGCCAGATTGAATTTGCCGAAGTGCTTCAGAATTTGTGGAATCGATCTCATCAAAAATCTGAATCTTGTCTATAGATTTCTCAGCCTCCAGATTTAGCAGATTTCGAAGCGTTTGTTCGTCCATATATTCAGCGGCAACTCAGGCAATTGGAAATGATTCGCAAACAAAAACCTTCTAATAAAAAAGGAGCGTGGATATTGCTTTGAGCAGCATCCGATCGCTCCTTCTTTACATTGGGAACTAGGATTAAATAACACCCTAGCTACTGAATAAAATCCAGCACCTACTCTCCCGCGTTTGCAGCTTCCGACGATTCAACAGCAATCTCGCCACTTCTGATCTTCGAAATTACGCCTAGTGCTTCCAGCATAACCATGATGCTAGTGATCATCACCAATACTTCGATAACAACCAATGCCCATTGACCATTCTGATAATGACTCACGATGTACCAGCAAGAGGCCCAAAATGCCATTACGAAGATAAAGATCATTGGCATTAAAATAGCTTTTGTCGGGCGTCCTAATCGCATCAGATAAACTGCAATTAGCAGCAAGGTCATCGCAGCCAAAATCTGATTAGTGCCACCAAATACAGGCCAGATTAAAGCGCCGCCGTCTCCGGGATAGTTACCCGCGGACACACCGAATGCCAACATCAAACAGGCAGCTATTGCCACTAATGTAGCGACGATGTTGTTCTTGAACGGAGCGATGTTATAAATGCTACCCCACTCCTGAATGATGTAGCGCTGCAGGCGTAAGCCCGCATCCATAGTAGTACCCGCAAAGAGCACCACCATTACGGCTAGCATGGTTTGTGAGAAGGCAATGGGGATGCCCCAGCCTGTTGAAATCAAAATCGCACCGCCGTCAATAAAGCCTTTCTGCCCAGGGCCGCTCGCGTAACCAGAATAGATCGCATCCCATTCCGCACCCGTTGCAGCGTAGAGCGATCCGGTCACAGCAACGATTGTTATCAATGCCAGCGAACCTTCACCAAGCGCACCAAGATAACCAACAAAGCGTGCGTCCTTCTCATTGCTCAGCTGCTTAGAACTGGTTCCGGAAGCTACGATACCGTGAAATCCAGACAAGGCACCGCAGGCAATTGTGACGAATAGAATTGGCCATATGGGCGGCGTATCAACAGCCAGATTCGGATTGAACGCTGGTGCAGAAACATTTGGCAGCGCGATAAATACCGCACTGTAGAGAACGAACAAACCTAGGACTAGCTGCGCACCATTGATGTAGTCACGTGGTTGCAACAACAGCCATACCGGCAACATCGAAGCAATACCTGCATAGACAAACAACAGGATAATCCAGTTGCCATTGGCACCCAGACCAAAAACATCACCAGGTAATTCCAGAGGCATCACACTACCGACGTAGATCGTGAAGTAGAGAATCGCAACACCAATTACAGATATCAGCAACAGGTTGTAGTTTTTACGAATCAGTATTCCGATGCATATAGCTACTGGAATTGCGGCCCAAGCGGGGAATACTGATGAAGGGAAGATAACCATATCTGTCGCAATGATGGTCGCGAACATCGCGTTAACCAACACCAGCAACAGAAAGATGATAACCATGAACAAGGCAGACGCACGCTTACCAATGACATCTGAGGAAAGGGCACCGATTGACTTCGCGCCGTGGCGGTTACTTGCCCATAAGGCTCCCATGTCGTGGACACCGGCGAAGAATATGCTGCCGAATGTAACCCATAATAATGCCGGAACCCAACCCCAGTATACCGCGATCGCAGGACCTACAATCGGTGCCGCGCCGGCTACAGCCGTGAAGTGAGCACCCCAGAGCACATACTTGTTAGTAGGCACATAATCGATGCCATCGTTGATTCGATGCGCAGGAGTCACATAGTCAGGGTCTAACTGATAGATTTTCTGTGCGATGAATTTGGAATAGACAAACCAGCCAAAAGAAAAGCCGACTAGACCGAAAATGACGATGAAGATCGAGGACATAAAGCGCTCTCCGGGATTATTATTATGAAATCTAGATGCGGCATCATAGCAAGTTAGGGGACGGCGATACAACGGAAAGTCTTGTAATTACTGGCTTTATTAGGGGGGTTCACAGCTGGTGTTAGTACTCGAATCCTGCCCCCTTTGCAGGGTAAGGTCATCAATTAATCAGCCGGGGCAATAACACTTATCTAAGAGCGAAAAAAAAACCCGGCCATCTGCATGACCGGGTTTTTCCTTGCTAAGCCAAAGCTTAGTTAGATGGCGCCGCGGCATGGTATGTCCAATAACCGATAAACATCTCATCCCAGCTCTGCAATCCAAAAACAAGCTCCTGAGAAGGATCAGGATTAGCTGGATTGAACTCGGAATTATCAAAAGCGCCTGTAACATGCACTTTGGTACCCGCCTTGATCTGCACTGGCTCTTCCAATTCATAAGTGGGCTGCCATGCGTAGCTATAGTTTGGAACACTAAGCAGATCAGTCATTGTGCCATCTTCATTTTCCATGGCGAACTTCATGTCCTTACCACGGAAGTGCATATGAGCACGCAGGCCTGTTACTACTACGTCCTCGTCGAACGTGTATTGAGCCGCTGATTCATAGTCCTGGTCGTACGCAGGGATCTTGAACTGCGAAGCTACCGAACGAGTGAAATTCTCGTACTTGGGTGGCTCGTCGTACATATACAGACCAATAAGCGTTTCATCCGTTGTCGCTTTACCGTTAGTTGTAAAGTGAAATTGCATGGACAATTTATGATCCTTAGGAATGTACACGCCTGTCTCATCACGGAATGTCATCGCGTCGACCTTTCCGGGGGCATAACCCTCGAGGAAACGACGAGCAACAGAAGTTGTGTTGCCTTCTCCGCCGTCAAAGTTTTCGGCAGGTGCAGTTACGTATGTGAGAAGGTGATGAAGAACTGATTCGTCACCGGGAATAAACTGAACTGCTTTAACCCACTTGTCTTCGTCGAAAGGCAGCTCAACGTCTACATCGATGTAGTCGAGCACTCCAGTTGCAGGAATTTCCATCTTCGGAGCCTTAATGATGAAGTCAGGCTCGCCTAGGCTCCACTCTTTCCAGTTAGGCATATCGATCTCTGTTAACGGGTCAATAGCAGCGGCACCACGAGGCGCTCCAGCATCGATCCAATGAACAAGAGTCTGCAAGTCGGCATCTGTCATGTAACGCGCATTGTTGAAGTGACCAATGTTTGGATCAACTTGTGTAGGAGGCATGCGCTTAGTAATAAGCGTTTCGCGAATCATCGGTGACCACCCCTGTAGCATCAAATGGCTGTCCATAGCGAATGGTCCGATTCCACCTTCACGGTGACAAGTTGCGCATTGCTCAGCAATGATTGGTGCAACTTCTGTCGCATAGTCGGGAACTGCGCTTGCGTGAGTTTCTCTAACTGGGAATTCGAGGTCACAACCAACAGCATCAATAATCATTGTACGCTCCACCGTGCCAGCTAACTCGCTAGACAATGTAGCTGCTGCACTTGTTACGGGGCCGCGGTATAGAATCGTAAGGCGCTCTGGATCAAGGACAACGATCTCGCCAGCCTTAGTCAGAGACAGAGTTTCTGAAACGATCTGTCCGTCGTCGAGCAGCAAGGGCAAATCCGACCCAAGCGCCGATTTGGCTGATCGAATCGCCTCAATATTTGACTCTGCCGAGGAGTTGATCAACGCGAAGGCGATACCCTGACCGTTCCATTGTGACGCCATAGCCTCTAGGCTCGCTACGGAGGAATTAATGGCTGAACAGCTGCTATCGAAAGACATTAATACCAGTGCCTCTTTATGGCGATAACGACTCAATTGGTGAAATTCACCGCTGCTATCCATAAGTCCGAAATCACCGACTCTATCTGGCAGCGCCATGGCTGAGGCAGATAGAACTAAAGTGATCAGAGCTATTCCAAATCCGATTAGGTTATTCATTTTCCGTGCTCCAAGAAACAAGCTATTTGCAAACGTATTTATTAGCCACAAGAGTCTAGCGCAGGTGAGCCGGAATGTGCAGCCTGAAAAATTACTTTTTGTAACAAAATAGCGCGGATGCAGAAAGGTCTATCACAGCTTTTAGCGAGGCTTCGCCAGAAAATCCGAGAATCAGATGCAAGCTATGAGGCTTAACCCCCCTGCCACAGTAAAAAAGGCCGAATCGGCCTTTTAAAGGAGGTCCTAGTGAAGGCCATAAGTGAAGGCTAAGTGCGTGTCTACTGGCCGGTCTTATTGTAGGAGAGATAGCCAATAAACATCTCATCCCAACTCTGGGCGCCTCCCGTGACAACAGCAGCTGGATCTGGGTTGCCGAGGTTATATTGGGAGTTATCAAAGGCGCCTTCGATCATCACTCTAGAACCTGCGGGTAACAACATAGGCTCCGAGAGTCGGTAGGTTGGTTGCCAAGCGAAGTTGTAATCAGGCACATTAATGATCTGGTCTTTTGTGCCATCTGGGTAGACGACGCTAAAGCGCATGCGCTTGCCACGATAATGCATATGCGGGCGCAGCCCGTGCAACACCACCTCGTCCTCGAACAAGTGAGACGCACGCATCTCATGATTGGATACGCCCGGTGGAATTACGATGTTAGTTCCACCATGACTTAGGGAATAAGTCGAGTACTGGTAATTGGGTTCTGTGTCTGCGAAATAGAGACCTAGCTTTGTACTATCGATCACATCTTTTCCAAATGTCGTGTAGTGCAGAGACATTTGCACCGCCGATCCCTTCGGGACGAATACACCTGTTTTTTCAGGATACGTTACTGCCTCATCTTTTCCCGGAGCATAGCCTTCCAGAAATTCTCTGTAGTTGTCGTTTTCGCCCTCAACGATTTCTTCAGCATAGTCGGCGGGAACGATATAGCTCAGCAGGTGATGAAGAACACGTCGATCGCCGGGAAGGTGTTGCACGGACTTAATCCAGACGTCTTTCTCGAAAGGCAGGTTGATCGTGACACGCTCGTAGTCTAAGACGCCCGTTGCAGGCACGTTAAAAGCGGGCACATCGACTATGTAATCGGGTTCACCCAGCTCCCAAACGGAATTAGGCGGCTCGATTAGAGTGAGTGGATCGACTTCACTGACGCCACGAGGCGAGCCTGAATCTATCCAATGAACAAGAGTTTGCAACTCCTGCGCATCCATATAACGAGCGTTAATAAAATGTTTTACGTTAGGATCAACTTGAGCAGGCGGCATGCGCTTAGTCATGATGACTTCTTTCATCATGGGCGACCAACCTTGAACCATCATATGCGAGTCCATCGCGAATGGTGCTATGCCTCCCTCTACATGGCAGCTAATGCACTTCTCTTCCAGTATTGGTGCAACCTCAGTCGCATAGTCAGGAGCATAGCTGGCATGCATCTCTCTGGCTGGGAATTGCAGCTCACAACCGACCGCATCGGTAGTGATCGTTTGCTCGATTGAGGCAGCATCATCGGCAACCGCCGCGGACAACACATCTGCGAAAACGGTAGTACCTGCTACGGGCTCAATATTGAGCGCGGGTCGCGCTCGAACCGGGTCAGTATCTAAACCACCACGGTAAAGAATCTGACCGCGCGAAGGCTCCAATACTACTATCTCACCAGCCTTGCTTAGGCCGAGACTTTCGGCAACAAGCTGACTATCATCTAACAAGATAGGTATATCGAAATTGTGAAGATTGTCCATCAAGCGAACATCTGCGGGACTATCACTTGCGTCGGAATTTATGGCAAGGAAGGTAATCCCTTTTTGCTCCCAAGTAGTACGCAGCAAACGATACTTGTGCAGCTGATCAATATTATCGATGCAGCTCGCCGCTGTAGCAATAATGACTACCGCCTTGCTGTCGCCATATTTCTGCAACTGATGGTAGACGCCGTCATGATCGATTAGAGCAAAATTTCCAACTCGCTCAGCTCCAGCAAGAGCTTGAATCGCGAAGATACCGCTTAAAAGAACGAGAAATACTGCGCCTAGCTTTTTCATTTAAATAACCTTTCAGTTAGCAAGGTCGCTGCTCAGTGAGAGAGTGGAGCGGCAATTCCTCTTGAGAACTCACTTCGCTCCACTGCAATTAAGCTACAACAGAATTTGCTTAGACCTGGATTCAAGCAATGTCAGGCAGCTTAGCGCAATCTGCTTGTTAACGTACAACTACAGACTTTAAGGCTTAGTGACAAACTGAAACTGAATGGGCGCGAACTCCGACAATAGATCTTATTAATTCAATAGTTTAGGAATGTGTAGCCGGCTCGAAAACACGTATAACATCGGCAACAGGGCTATCCAAATACTTCTGATTTAGCTCTCGGCGTCGCGGCTCTCGCCATAACTAGCCATGTTCTCAACGAGCGAGAATCGACGGAAAAGTTCGTACATTGCCCAGAGTGCGAGCCCAATAACGATTAACATCATGCCCCAGCGCATTAAACCTGCGAAGAAAATCGAATCGAGGATCGGCATTTGCATTTGAAATTGCGCTAGTGTGTTGCCTCTATCAAGCATCCAGTGCCAAGCGCTGTGGGCCACCAAAGCGGACAGCAAAATAGTGCCAACGCGCTCTTGAACGAAGAAGCGAAACAGGATGCGCAGCAGAGGAATAACCAGAATGAGCACAAGGATCTGACCAAGTTCCACACCGACATTGAACGCCAGCAATGAAGAGAATAGATGTCCGCCAGCAAACTGCAGCGTGTCGCTAAACAGGAAAGAAAAACCAAAGCCGTGTACCAAGCCAAAGCCAAAAGCAGCCACCCAGCGGTGTTGCAATTTCGCGCCAACTATATTCTCAAATGCCATGTAAACAATAGAAAGTGCTATTAGGGTTTCGATCAACGGTGGGAACCAGAGCGCGTTAGGCGCCATACCAAATGCCGAGCTGATAAGAGTGATCGAGTGGGCGATAGTGAACGACGTTACCACTGGAATTAGCGCCCGCATGCTGCGCAGAGGTATCACGAGACAGAATAGAAACAACAGGTGATCTATGCCGTCTAGAATATGTTCGAAGCCCATATTCACAAATCGAAGTGCGGCCTGATACCAACGCGGGTCCAATAACACCACACCTGGATTACCTAAGTAGTTAAAGACGCGTTCTGCACCGGATGGCAATAGGAAGCGTAGCACCGTTGTGGTCTGATTCGACAAGGTTCCTATCTCTGGATTGATGGAGAATTCAGACTGATCTGACGCGATGGGATAGGTCACCATGACATCCAACACACCCTGTCGCCAAAATAAATCCACCGAATCTTCCAGCCGTGGGCTGAGAATATTTTCTAAGGCATCATCAAAGGTAGTAAAGGATCGGTTAGATGGTAGCGAGACGCGCACGGTTTCCAGTTGCTTCTCAGTCAATTCCTCACCGTTCTCATAAAAGCGCATAGATTCAGTGATATAAACACGAGCCGCATCATTCAGAGCAAACTCCGCCTCGGAGAATTGAAGATAGCCGGGGCCTCGCAACGGAAAACTGATCTCACCAAAAGCCTCCATAGGCACACGGAGTAATGCCGTCAATTGATTACCTTCAGGCTTGACAAATGCATATACAGTGACACGGCTGGGAATATCGTGCGCCAAACTCAGTGATGGCATCAAGAAAGCTGCGAGCAACACGCAGGGTGTAATGAGTTTTTTAAGTAAAACTATGCTTAATATAGCGCTGATTTTCTTCATGATTTCTTATTTATTATTAGTGATTTCAGTTAGATAGGCAGGACATACAGAAAGACCGCTACAGTCCTCGTTAGCGCATCAATCGCTATCCACTAAAGGCTGTTACAAATACTTACACCAAGCCCCGGATAATTTAGCCTGTGAGTATACTGTCTGCAAAGAAATGAGTATACTCGGCTTTGCTCTGGAAAAGTTAACCCCCCGTAACTCGGGCATTTGGAGGAAAATAAGAATGAAAAAGAAATTAATTGTAGGGGCAACTCTGGTCGTTGCATTGGTTGTCCTTGGTCTTGGACAATCGAAGATACAAGAGCCGAGCATCGCTGCATCTAACGATGTAATGGCACCACATTTTCTCGTGGACCCATTCTGGCCTAAGCCACTCCCAAATCATTGGGCAATGGGCAACACAATCGGCGTTGACGTAGACGAGAGAGATCATATCTTCATTGTTCACAGAAATGACGCGTCTCAGTTCGGTGGCAACACTGAAATCGGTCTACAGGGCGGCGTCGCAGAATGCTGTACTCCTGCACCACCAATCATTGAAATCGACATCGAAGGCAACATCATCAATGCGTGGGGCGGACCTGTTGAAGGTGCTCCTTACACTTGGCCTGCATCAAACCACGGCATCGAAATCGCACCTAACGGTGACGTTTGGATCGGCGGTAATGGCGCTGGTGACTCACACGTTCTTGTGTTCACACGTGACGGCGAATACATTCGCACAATCGGCATGCAAGGCGAAGATCGCAACAGTAACAGCGAGACCCATTACGGTCGCGTTGCTGAAATCGCCATTGACGTTGAGGCTAACGAAGCCTACTTCGCTGATGGATATCAGAACAAGCGCGTTGCAGTTGTTGACGTAGCTACTGGTGCTTTCAAGCGCTACTGGGGTGCCTACGGCAATACTCCTGACGATGAAGCTGATGTAACTTATGTTCCTGGCCAGCCTGGACCTCAGCAATTTCGTGGCCCAGTTCACTGTGCAGAGCCTTCAAACGACGGACTTGTATATGTGTGTGACCGTGGTGCTGACCGAGTTCAGGTCTTCCGCAAAGACGGTACTTACGTAAGAGAAGTTGTTTATAACCCAGCTACGTTGAATCAAGGTTCAACTTGGGATATCGCTTTCTCACGCGACCCTGAGCAAGAGTTCATCTATCTTGCAGACGGTCAGAACTTCAAGATCTCTGTAATCGATCGTGAGTCAATGGAAGTGCTTTACACTTTCGGTCAAGGTGGCCGTCAGCCAGGTACATTCTATGCACCTCACAGTATTGCCACTGACTCTCAGAACAACATCTACACTACTGAGACTTATGAAGGCAGCCGAGTACAGAAATTCCTATACCAAGGAGTTCGCCCGGTAACAGTCGTAGATCGCGCGCCGACTTGGCCTGCTGACGAGCTGTAAGAAACTCTTCAGAGTGTTTTAAACTAAGCCGTATCGAAGCAATTCGATACGGCTTTTTTATGTCCTACGATTGCTACGGGAAAGTTCTATAAGCATCACCAAAGAAATTCTGAGCTGTGAAGAAACGGCTTCCTGTAACTGCTGATGGCTGCCGAATAGCCTCCTAGCCGCGAAACATTCTATAAGCACCATCTATAAAATACTGAACGCAGGACAAACAGTAGCTCATCTTTACAACTCTCTATTCGGTTCGGATACTTGATCATGTTTACCATGTCAATTATGCTCAAAACTCGAACAGATAAGGCTAATTTAGAAATTCGATTAGTCACAACAACCAACATTAAATCAATAAACGAAGAGAGACTCATCTCCATGAAAATCCGATATATGATTTCACTATGTGCCGCCTGCATTAGTTTATTCTCCATCCCCGCCCTAGCAGCGGAAGATATTGTCATCAACTACGAAAAAACTGGCAACCCGCGCGCCGATCTAAGCAACATGAAAGTTAGTTTACGCATTGCCGAATTCACAGATAGTCGCGCAGTAGCAAACCCACGTCTGATTTCAGATGCTCAGCTTTTGGGTGCCGATGGATTTCAAGCGCAGAAGGCGATCGCTGAAATAATACAGGATGCCATGCAAAGCGGCTTCGCCAACGCGAACGCAAATCTAGTGGATGCAGATGGCGATATGTTCCTACAGGGAAACCTAACGGCTACTGAGGCAAAGATCATCGATCGTGGCGGCGTTGAGACGCTAGAATTAACACTGCGCGCCTCTGTACAGCTAATGAGTGGCAGTCGCACGGTGTGGCAGACAAACCTATTCGGTCGCGGCAGAGCTCCTACCACCGAAGGCATGGCAGTCACTGTAAGTGCTGCTCTGGATAGACTAATTAATGAGCTTATCGGCGATGACTATTTTCTAGCTGAGATTCGCTAAAAACAACCCAGATTAGTGTCCAACAATCCCAAAACTAGCCTGGGATTTTCAGGGAAAAATTCTAATCCTGTAGCCGTTTCAATTTCATCGATAGCGGCTCTGGTATCGCAGTGATGAACGTGTACGGGTAAATCTTGATCGAAGATAAACGCCGTAGCCCGATTATCTGCCGAGACTACAATTTTGAAAAATGCATCTGGCACCCTGTGCTGGGTCTGTGTTTCCAAACTCGCAACGACTGGTGAGTCTCGAAAAATAGGCCCGGTCAAAACATATACTTCTCGCTCCCGGTTAACCAAATTTCGAATTGACCATTCCAAGCCATACCATGCACCTAGGCTCAAATTCTGGCTGCGTGCCACAGCATTACTCATATAATTCACTTCATTCCAGTAAGGGGTGCCTGCAAAATTAACCAGCGGCACTAATTGCGCACGAGTAAATCCAGCCTCTTCGGCATTGATAAAATCCGCCGCACTAAGCGTCTCCTCGACGAAGTCATCAATCATGACTGCGCGCGATAGGCTCGACGCAATTCCTATCGAGCCGGATGTAACCCGATATGCAGCCCAGTCCGCAACCTTGTTACGCGTGTTGTATGAAAGTGCGTATATAGGACGAAGAATCAGGTGGTTCTCTGAGCTGCTCCCTTTTGGGCAACCATACAAGCAATGAGCTATACGCAGCTCAGCAGCCTGACTTTGAGACATGGAGGCAATCAGCAATACTCCCAGAGCAGCGATCCGAGATAGGCAGAGAACGCCTGCCAAGAACGCCTGACGCCCTAAGCAAATGACTATATCTCTCTGTTTAGAACATTTCAAAAACAAGTTATCACCTCACTGAGGGCCTAGACAGGCGCGGAACTAAGATGGAGTCTAACGCCTGTAGCCCACTGAACTCCAGCACCGGTTGAGCATTAATTCGAGCCTGACAATGACCTAATTGTGCTCAGTGAAGCCGCTATAGTCCGAGTTATGGTATCCCTCATATTGCCAACACTTGGGGCATTTTCCTGACAAGGAAAAATTGAGCATCCCTCACAAAAATTGATTTGCCGATTCTATGCCGATTTGCTTGGCTTAAACGGTATAGCTAGCGAATCAAATAATTAGCTTCCCTCCCGCGGTAGCGGGTTTTCACATTTGTAGGAGTATCGCGAAGGATTTTCCCAACTGCCGCGTACAGATCATTGGAAATAGCCCAATTTGGTGAAAAACAGCTATTCGATTATTAAAATTTACACTCTTTCCAATATTCGGGAAGTATTCCTTGGATTTGCACTCTAATATGCATTCTAGGTTAGCAAGCAGTACTTTATATTTTTGAAGTTTTAGGAGAGCAAAATGCTTAGGTTTTTAATGATTGCCAAGATTGCAGCCGCATCACTAATGACAGTTTTCGTTGGCATGTCCGTCAATGCCGCTGATCGAATTAGCGATTTCTCATTAACTGATTCCGAAGGCCGTTTTTTCCAACTAAGCCGCCATGGCGACGAACAGGCTATTGTTCTTTTTTCCTACGATCCCCAAAGCAGAGACGCACGTCGTGCCGCTTCTGATCTTGCGGACGTCGCTGAGCAATTCGAAGGGCAGAAGGTCGAGTTCTTAATGATCAATTCAACTGGCTCCGTTGACAAGCTGGCCATGCGAGAAGCAGCGGAGAAAGAAGACATAACTCTGCGTATTCTCATGGATGACACACAACTGGTTGCCAAAGAGCTTGGCCTTAGCCGAACTGCAGAAGTAGCAATCCTTGACCCAACAGCCAAAGAGGTTGTTTACCGAGGCGCACTTAACGATCGCTTTTCTCAAGGCAGCCGCGCAAGGCGCGCTAAAGAGCATTATGTCGCGGACGCGCTAACCGCGTTTATTGCAGGTCAAAGCATTGCTGCAGAGCAAGCTGAAAGCAAGGGCGACGAGATTGACTTCTCAACCAGCGCCGCTGTTGTCTCTTCAGTATCCTACGCCAACGACGTTGCGCCTATTCTTAAGGAACGCTGTGTTACCTGCCATATGGAAGGCGGCATAGCCCCTTTCGCAATGAGCAGCCATCAAATGGTTCAGGGCTGGTCGCCAATGATTCGTGAAGTGCTAATTACCAAGCGCATGCCGCCAGGACAGATCGGGGCTGAGTATTCGAACCAGTTCCACGGTGTTAACCAGATCTCTGTCGAAGAGACGCAGAAACTCGTCCATTGGATCGACAGCGGCGCGGGGAACGACAGCTCAACAGACCCCCTCGCAGAATACAAAATTTCTCCGGTTAAATGGGGCCACGGCGAGCCAGATATGATCGTTAACATCCCACCGCAGACTATCCCTGCGACTGGCACAGTTGAGTACCGTAACCTCGTTCTCCCCTTAGACCTACCAGAAGATAAGTGGGTTAAGGCGGTTGAGTTCGTTGCCGGAGATACCACAGTTCTGCACCACATTATCGCTTGGGCGCAAGCGCCTGATACGGGCCGCGGACGCAGAACGAACCCCTTCGGCATTCTTAATCAAGGCATCGGCCTCGGTGCGTACGCCCCAGGTAACACTATCAATACTTACCCAGACGACGCAGGATTCCCGCTCGCGCAGGGAAGCGGCCTAATTCTTCAAATGCATTACACCTCTTCAGGCAAAGAGACCGTTGATGCTTCTGAAATTGGTATACATTTCTGGGACGAAGAGCCTGAGCGCGCTATTTTAGGTGGTTCGGCTGCTGATCTCGAGATCGCTATTGCTCCGTTCGAAGCAAATCATGAAATGGTGGCTTCTAAGAAATTCCGTAAAGACGCCTACTTGACTATGGTTGGCCCTCACATGCACTACCGAGGACAAGATGCGAACTTCAAACTCGTCTACCCTGACGGAACGGAAGAAGAGATTCTCAACGTGCCGAACTATCAGTTCAACTGGCAGAAAACTTACGACTTTAAAGAGCCTAAGTTCCTCCCTGCTGGCACAGAGATGGTCTTCCGCGCCACGTTCGATAATTCTGCGATGAATCCTTACAACCCAGATCCCTCAGCAGAGATTTCGTGGGGTGAGCAAACTTGGCAAGAGATGATGTTCGGCTTCTTCCGCTATGTGGATGCAGAATCAAGTGAAGGTGAATAGTCTTAGCTAGCTGTTTGTAAAAACCTGGTCACTGAAAAGTAACCGGGTTTTTTTTCGTCTAAACCTCCTGAAAAAAATCCATTAAGGCCTAACACTATTTAGAGCAGCAAGAATGCGACTTCAAAGCGTTATGACAGCCTAGAGAGAAGTTGCTAGTATCAAGACTCAACGATCAACTAGATAAGAATCCGGAAACAATGAAGAAGCTATTCCTTTGTGCTCTAGTGTTGCCACTGGCAGCCGCCCTGAGCGCCTCTCTTGCCGCTGATACTACCCTCTACATGAACGTAAATGGCTACACGCTCAACGCGAACCGCGAGCTACAGCAGTTTAACGCCATACAGTTTACTGATGATCGTGTTGATCGTGTTTTCGCGGAAGGCGAAAAGTTACCAGAACAGGCAGATCTGCTTATCGACGGCGACGGTCAGACGCTAATACCCGGGCTGATCGATGCGCACGGACACATTCTAAGTTATGGCCTAAGTCTGTTGCGAGTTGATTTAGTGGGAACCGAGACAGAACAAGCAGCAGTGCAGCGCGTCGTAGACTTCGCGGAGAATAGCGAACAGCTTGAATGGATTCAGGGGAGGGGCTGGAATCAAGTGCTGTGGGATAGTAACGAATTCCCATCGGCAGTGAGCTTGGACGCGGCCCTGCCAGACAAACCTGTTTGGCTCAGCCGTGTAGACGGTCACGCGGGATGGGCAAACAGCGCGGCTATGCAACTGGCCGGAGTCGACCGTCGAAGTGAAGATCCAGACGGCGGTCAAATAATTCGTGACGAAGACGGAAACCCTACCGGCGTATTCATCGACAATGCCATGGCTCTTATTCGATCACAGATTCCAGCAATCAGTATGGAAGAACAAAAATTCGCTCTGCGCACAGCGATGCTCGAATTGGCAAAACAGGGCTTGACCAGCGTTCACGATGCCGGCGCAGGAAGCGATACAATAGAAGCTTACAAGCAGCTGCTAGACGATGGCACTCTTCCCATCCGCGTCAACGTAATGTTATCCGCGGGAGATAGTTTCTATGAGCAGCGCCTCAATGAGGGACACTACCGCAGCGCAGATGACACGCTTACCATGAACAGCGTAAAAATCGCCGCCGATGGAGCACTGGGTAGCCGCGGTGCCGCTATGATAGACGACTATTCCGATCAATCCGGGCACACAGGCCTTTTATTGCATAATCCAGAACGTCTTGAATATTTTATGCGTGCGGCCATGAACGCGGGCTTTCAGGTGAATACTCATGCGATCGGCGACAATGCGAATATGGCTGTATTGGATAACTACGAGCAGCTCATCGCCGAAACGGACTCTAGAGATTTGAGACACAGAGTAGAGCACGCACAGATTTTGCGCTATGAGGACATACTGCGCTTCGCAGAGCTCGGAGTTATCCCTTCGATGCAGGCAACACACGCCACCAGTGACAAGAACATGGCAGTCGACAGGATAGGCGAAATACGTATTCAGGGTGCCTATGCTTGGCGCAAGCTAATCGACGCTGGCGCGTTGATAGCTAACGGGTCCGACTTTCCTGTGGAATCACCGAACCCCTTCTTCGGGCTGCACGCAGCGATCACTCGTCAGGACAAGAACAACCAGCCTCCAGGTGGTTGGTTCCCCGAAGAGAAGATGACGGCTATTGAAGCCTTCGCCAGCTTCACCATCGACGCAGCCTACTCGGGTCATCAGGAAAATATACTCGGCACTTTGGAACCGGGCAAGAAGGCAGACTTTATAATTCTAGATAGAGATATGTTCGCGATCGATGAGAGCGAGATCTGGCAGATAGAAGTAAGACAAACATGGGTAAACGGGCAACGTGTTACAGACTAGCTTGTAGCTCGCACTTAAGTTACACATTGCTGATGCTTCACGGCACAGGTTAGCGACTATGAAGAAATATCCTCTATCAGCACTGTTGTTGATCACATTACTTGCAGGCTGCTCGCCGCTGTCACAAGAGACTGAATCGGTAAGCCAAGCTATTTCATCCTCACCGCAAGTCGACCCAGCTGAGCTAGCCCGCTGGGAACAACTGGCAAGCAACGTTACCATCAGCAGAGACAACTGGGGCATCGCCCACATCTATGGACAGACAGATGCCGATACCGTATTCGGCACACTGTACGCACAGGCCGAGGACGATTTTAATCGAGTCGAGACAAATTATATCAATGCCATGGGCCGCTTAGCAGAGGCCGAGGGAGAAGCCGAACTGTTTCGCGATCTACGCATGAAGCTGTTCATCGACCCCGCCGATATGCAGGCGCAGTATGCCCAGAGCCCCGAGTGGTTGCGGGCCCTGATGAATGCGTTCGCCGATGGCCTCAACTACTACCTCTACACCCACCCCGAGGTGACACCAAAAGTCATCGATCGTTTCGAGCCGTGGATGGCGTTGACGTTCTCGGAAGGTAGCATAGGTGGCGATATTGAGAGGGTCAATCTTCGAGAACTACAACGCTTCTATGGTGACGGCACCATAGTGGCGCAAGTCGAATCTATTTTCGATGGCGAGCCACGCGGATCCAATGGCTTCGCGATTGCCCCTTCGAACACTGTGAATGGTGAGGCTCTGCTTCTAATAAACCCACATACCTCTTTCTTCTTCCGCTCGGAGCTGCATATGGTCAGCGAGGAAGGATTGAATGCCTATGGCGCCGTTACTTGGGGACAGTTCTTCATCTATCAGGGCTTCAACGAGAATGCAGGCTGGATGCACACTTCGAGCCGCGCCGATGCAATCGATGAATATCTCGAAACCATTGTACAGAAAGATGATGGCTACTATTACCTGTTCGGAGATGAGGAACGAAAACTAATAGAAAAAGAAATTATCCTTCCATATAAAAATGGTGATGATACTGACGAACAAATATTCACTGTCTATCACAGTCATCACGGACCAATAATTCGCGAACAGGATGGAAAGTGGGTGAGCATTAAACTCATGCAGGAGCCGATTAAGGCTCTCACTCAATCCTACACCCGTACCAAGGCACAGAACCATGCTGAGTTCTACGCGAGCATGGAGCTACAGACCAACTCATCAAACAATACAGTGTATGCCGACTCCGATGGCAATATTGCCTACTATCACGGTAACTTCGTTCCGGTTCGCGACACCTCCTTCGATTGGAACAGCCCTCTAGATGGCCGTGACCCGGCTACGGAATGGCAGGGTCTGCACCCTGTCGATGAGATAATTAACCTGCTGAACCCACCCAATGGATGGATTCAGAACACTAACAACTGGCCATTCACGGCGGCAGGGGAATATAGCCCACGAGTTGAGGACTACCCTTCCTATATGGCAAACAACTCGGAAAATCCTCGTGGTATACACGCCGTTCGTGTCTTGAAAGACCGAAGCGACTTCACAATAGACAAGCTTATCGAGGCTGCCTACGACCCCACCCTAACGGCGTTTGAAGACCTAATCCCCGCACTCCTAATCACTGCGGCTGCAGACCGACAAGGCGAGCCTCCAGCCTCGATTCAATCTAAAACGCTGGAGTACATCGAATTGCTTCGAGGCTGGGACTACAAGTATTCGCTGGACTCAACCGCAACCACCCTCGCCGTCTATTGGGGACAGATACTGATGAATGAGGTATCCACCGACGCTGCGGCGGCCAATATTAATGTCTATGAATATATGGCAAACAACGCGAGCAGCGATGAGAAGCTGTTTACCTTGCGCCAGGCAGCAAACCAGCTAGAAGTAGACTTTGGCGACTGGAGAGTTCCTTGGGGAGAGGTTAATCGCTATCAGCGGTTGAACGGCGATATCGTGCAGAATTTTAACGATGAGGCAGAAAGCCTACCCGTAGCCTTCGCATCGTCGCGCTGGGGTTCGCTAGCATCATTTGGTAGCAGAACTTATCCAAACACTAAGAAGATGTACGGCACCAGCGGCAACAGTTTCGTCGCAGCGGTGGAGTTCGGCGATAGAGTTACCGCAAAGGCTATAACGGTAGGCGGACTGCACAATGATCCAAACTCACCGCATTTCGATGATCAAGCTGAGATGTATACCCAGGGCGAATTTAGAGACGTGCTGTTCTATAGAGAAGATATCGAGGCGAATCTGGAAAAAGAGTATTCCCCTGGGAATTAACTTAACGCAGACAGAAACTGACAATCAGTCGAATACGCACGAATATCCGGAGGAATATTCTCCTGGATACTAAAAAAGCTCCGACAAACATCGAGGCTGTTTTTCAACCGACTTGATGTTTAGCCTGCATCAAGTCAGTTGGCAATTACTTGTTAATAACCGACCGCAGCGCCATCGCCACGACGAGAATCTGCCGCACCTTCGAAAAAACCGTTCTCACGATCATGGTACACAGCCATAGCAGCTCCCTGTTCTCCGCGCTCTGTCACACGGTGGCCTTTCTCTTCATAAAGACGAACCGTATCGGGGGATAACCCGCCGGTCTCAATGCTGGTTACATCTGGCAACCACTGGTGGTGAATACGCCCTGCCTCCACAGACTGCGCTATATTCATTTCATGATCGATGACATTTAATATCACCTGCATGGTGGTATTGATGATCGTCTTTCCACCCGGGCTGCCTGCCGTAAAAACCGGTTTGCCGTCCTTCGCAACAATGGTGGGCGTCATGCTGGACAGCGGACGCTTCTCTGGCTCGACCAGATTAGGAGCCGTGCCGATTAATCCACGCGCAGTAGTGACACCTGGCACAGCATTAAAATCGCCCATCTCGTTGTTGAGCAGATAACCTCCGCCCTCAACGACAATTCCAGAGCCGTATCCGAATTCCAGCGTATAGGTCATACTGACCATGTTGCCTTCTTTATCGACAATCGAGAAATGCGTAGTTTCCTCGCTCTCATAGATCTGCGCGAAATCTGCGGGGCTACTCTCAGATGCCGCATCCATGTCGATGGAAGCACGTAGAGTCTCTGCGTAGTCTTTATCCATCAAACGTTGCAGCGGCATGCCTTCATTGAAGTCAGGGTCGCCTAGATGTTCTGCACGATCTGCATAGGCGCGGCGCATAGTCTCGGTTAGAACATGCAAGTAGTCAGCGGAATTGTGACCCATGTCGGCAAGATCAAAGCCTTCAAGTATGTTCAACATCTCAACCAGAATAACACCGCCAGAACTTGGTGGCGGCATGCTCACGATGTCATAGCCCCGATATGTACCGCGGATGGGCTCGCGCTCTTGTGGCTCATACTTGAGTAAATCTTCCTCGGTGATAATTCCACCAATGTCTACCATGAAACCCGCTAGGCGTTCGGCGTTCTCACCTTTGTAGAATCCGTCTGCGCCATTGTTTTGAATAAGCTCCAAGGTGTGAGCTAAATCTGGCTGACGCCAAGTTTCGCCCATCTCGTAGAGCGAGCCATCAGCCTTAAAGAATTTGGCAGCGGAGGAAGGATACTGGTCGAAGCGGCCCTTGCTTCTGGCAAATCCAGTGTAGAGAGAATAACTAATGGGAATACCATCTCGAGCCAGCTTAACCGCTGGGGCAACAAGTTCGGACCAGGGCAGGCTGCCAAGCTCTTGATGTGACTTCCATAAACCTGCAACGGTTCCTGGTACACCTACTGCTAGGGCTCCGATATGGTTTGAGTTGGCGACAACATTTCCATCGAGACCCAGATACATACGCTCGGTAGAAGCAAGTGGCGCCTTCTCTCTGAAATCAAAGGTAGTCGCATGGCCATTATCGCCGTGATAGACCATAAATCCACCGCCACCGATATTGCCCGCACTAGGCCATGTAACTGCTAAGGCGAATGCAGTTGCGATGGCAGCATCAACCGCGTTACCACCCTGCTTAAGTACCTCTACACCAACTTCGGATGCTAGTTTCGAAGCACTTGTCACAATGCCATTCTTAACTCGCAGCGGCGTTCGACCCCCTTCTGCAAACGAAGTCGAAGTCAGTAGGAAACTGAGAAAAAATACTAGGCTCTTTAGGGTCTTGCGGCCAAACAGTTGATGACTCATTACATTGCTCTCAAATAGTGCGCTAGATTAAATTGCTTTTTTGCAATCAGATTATTTTAGAATCCTTGCGCTGCTACATAGTAAAGCATAATGGCCGCAGAAACAGAGAATCAGGGCTCCTACTAAAGGTTAAGAATATTTAGCTTTCGGTTTTCACAAGCCCTGTGAAATGCGCATGATCCACGCGGCCGCTCTTGTTCTAAAACCAAATTCTGAACACGCCTCAGCGTTAGGGCGTAGTAGACATTACCGTTCCAAGTCGACGGGGGTCAGCTGCACCTTCCAGACCATTTTCGCCTACTAAGATAACATGCAAACCAGAGTTTTCGCCCTGACTTTCTCGCACTTGGTACCCATATTCCGTCAATGCGGCTGACAAGGCTGGGCCTGGCTCCACCCCAACTTCTACGCGCACGGATTCACCACGAGCGACGATATTAGGAAAGTTGATCGCTGACTGCACTGACAGTTTCCAGTCGACAATACCCACTAGAGTCTTGGCAGTATAGGCGGGAATGGAATTGCCTCCGGGAGAGCCGGTAACCATAAACAGATCATTGTCTGCGTTAAGCACAATGGTAGGTGACATAGAAGAGCGGGGTCGGGCACCGGGACGCACCATATTCGCAGCTTCCGGCTTGTCAGGATCATACGTCCGCGCAAAATCTGTCATCTCGTTGTTGAGTACAAAGCCAGCTGCCCAGCGTTTGGATCCAAAGGCCGATTCCACAGTCATGGTGGCTGAGACTGCATTACCTTCACTGTCCACGATAGAAAAATGCGTAGTGCCGGCAGGCTCACGGGTACTGTCTTCGGCAAACACTGCTGCACTGCCATTTCCCAAGACGAGCATAGGGTCACCATGGACCGGCACTACGCTAGGAGCTGGAGGATTTTTGGCGCGATAGTCTAAATAACGTGAGTCAATTAACTCCGCTACCGGCACATCTACATGATCCGGATCACCAAAATAATAATCGCGGTCAGCATAGGCGAGTCGCTGAGCATCCACGAAGGCCTTAACTCGCTGAGTAATCGTGGGATTGGGTGGCAATAATTTATCATAGAGGTTGGCTATCATAATCTGCATAGCACCGGATGAGGGAGGGGTCGCCGCGCAAATATTCAGTTCACGCCAGAGACCACATACAGCAGGCCGCTCTATTACTTTGTAATTGGCCATGTCTTCCATGGTAAGAGTGCCACCGTCATCTCCTGCCTGTGCGGCAGCCACTATAGACTCCGCAATTTCGCCTGTATAGAACGCCACCGGACCTTCGGTAGCGACGCGACGAAGAGTCGCAGCATACTCAGGATTTCGATTCAGTGCGCCGGCTTGAAGTGGCTCGCCATCGGGGTAAAAATATTCTGCCGACCCTGCATTCTCATCAAGGCGACTGCGGCTTGCCATAGCAGGGAGATAACTCGCCATTTTGCTCGATACTTCAAAGCCTTGCTCGGCGAATTGGATAGCCGGCTCAAACAGGTCAGCCCAAGGTAACTTGCCATAAGTGTCATGTGTGCTTTTATATAGTGCTATGGCACTGGGTACGCCGATTGCATTGCCACTTTGGTTTGCATCGAAATAGCCCATGGGGCGATCACCATTCATGAACATATCAGCACGAGCACCGCTGGGGGCCGCTTCACGTCCGTCAAAAAAACGCACTTCCCGGTCAGACCGTTCGAAGACCAACATGAAGCCCCCCCCTCCAAGTCCTGAGCTTTCGGGTTCAATCAAACCAAGTACGGCATGCGCAGCGATAGCAGCATCGACTGCATGCCCCCCACGCGACAGCATCTGAGCTGCTGCCTCGGTGGCCAGCGGGTTAGCCACCGCGGCCATAAAACCATAAGTCCACGGGTTTTCCTGTGTCGATTCGTTGCTAATTGTGGTTGTCTGTGAATAAGCGGTGAAGGAATATGCAAACAGTAGAAGTACGGCAGATTTTGAAAAAGGGACTCTCATATTAATTCTCAGCACATTTGGCTATTACAGCATTTTACTAACGGACCTTAACTCTCTCCATAAGGACTCACGTTCTCGACATAATACCGTGCCTACTATCGAGAAAACATCGGTTTAGCGGGCAAAAATCTCCTCTTTATCTGGCTTACCCTCGACTATTGTGCAGTTTACCAAGGTAAAGACCTACGAATCGGTCATTTTTCCGTTAATTCATTGTAATCAGGCAATTCTAAGTGCTAGTTTTACTGACATTCATCAGCGGTGACTGCGCAGTACTAAGCGCATTTTTCTCAATCAGCTCGCTTTGGTTTATAAAGCAGCAAGGATTTTTTAACTTTACTTTCAACACACCAATGAGACTCTACAACTATGGTTTCCCATCTAAGATCATTAAAGCTAGTTACGGCGATTACTTTTTTTGCGGCTTTTCTAACCGCTTGCAGTGAAGATGCCGCTCCAACACAGAGCTCTGCCCCGGCAGCCGAGCCAGTCGCAAGCGTTGCAGTAGAGACTGAACAACAGCTAGTCGAGCGCGCTCTCGGCATCCACGAAAGAGTCATCACATTAGACACTCACGCGGACATCAATACGAGCAATTTTACGCCCGAGGTTAACTACACTTCAGATCTAGACACCCAAGTGAACCTACCTAAGATGGAACAAGGTGGGTTGGATGTGGCTTGGTTTATCGTCTACACCAGTCAGTCGACTCTCGACGCAGAAGGCTATGCCGCAGCATACGCTAACGCCATCGACAAGTTCGATGCCATTCATCGCTTAGCTGAAGACATTGCCCCAGAGCTAATCGAGATTGCCTATACCTCAGATGACGTAAGAAGAATCATAGCTCAGGGTAAGAAAGTCGCAATGATTGGTATCGAGAATGCCTATCCCATTGGCTTAGACATGGCCAACATAAAAGATTTTCAGGAACGCGGCGGTCGCTATATGTCGTTAGCACATAACGGACATAGCCAGTTCTCAGATTCAAATACAGGCGAGCGCGACAATATTTGGCTACACGATGGCTTAAGCGAAATAGGAAGAGAAGCCGTTGCCGAGATGAACAGATGGGGGATCATGATCGATGTATCTCACCCCTCAAAAGAGGCCATCATGCAGATGCTGGATCTAACTCGTGCACCTCTAGTCGCCTCTCACTCTTCCGCTCGTGCGATGAGCGAACACAGCCGCAATCTGGATGATGAGCAATTGCTGCGCATCAAGGAAAATGGCGGCGTCGTTCAAACAGTAGCCTTTAGCAGCTACCTGAACGCGGACAAGAATGCGCTATTTAGTGAAACGCGAAGTAACCTGATTGCCGAAATAGCAACAGACATAGATTTTGAAGTTCTCAGCTTTGCAGAAATTAGCACCTTGAGTGAAACACAAAGATCAATATACAGCGGCTTCATGGATCAGGTTAATGCCATAGCTGCGCCTCGTCTGGAAGCCGAGGTTAACGCGATAGCAGCGCCGGTTGATGTCGTAGATTTTGTTAATCACATCGACTACATGGTGGAGCTGATTGGGCTAGAACATGTAGGTATTAGCTCAGACTTCGATGGCGGTGGCGGTATCAGTGGCTGGAACGATGCATCGGAGACAGCTAATGTAACTGTAGAATTGGTGCGCCGCGGTTATAACGAAAAACAGATTGGTCTGCTTTGGAGTGGCAATCTGTTGAGAGTGCTTGACGATGTGCAGCGCATAGCAGCTGAGATTCAAGCGGAATAGGTTTTAAGGTCTCAGTAAAAATCTAGTTTCATTGAGCAGCAGTTACTGACACAAATAAAATAGTAAAATCGTTGACTTTAGTAAGCAATCAAGGAATTAAAAATGAATACTTTTACGCGATTGATTTCCACATTAGCACTAAGCTGCTGCATTGTTGCTAGCAATGCCGACGACGGCGGCTCTACCATAATGAGCAAAGCAGAAATCGATGCCACACTAACACAAGGTCTCGTCAACTTGACGACAGGAAGGACCGTGAGTGATATCGTCATGCGCCATATTGGTGTTGGTGAAGAAAACATGGGTGTGTCAGTTGTTCAGCGCAGCAAGACCGAAGTCAGTGACACCGAGTCCGGCATCGCGCACACAGACCTCGATGAGATCTATTATATCGTTGCTGGCGAAGGCACTATGGTTACCGGTGGAAAGTTTGTCGACAAGCAAACCAGTGTTAGCTCATTGCTAGGACCAATGGAACGCGGAGAGATTCGTGGCGGCGTGCTACAAAAAGTTAAGCCAGGCGATATTGCAATAATCCCAAAGGGTATGCCTCACGGCTGGCATGAGATGACAACCGACACGATCAGCTACATCATCTTTCGAGGTGATCCAAACAAAGTAATGGAAATAAAAACCAGCGCGGAGTAGAAATAGATCTGAATCGAGACAGGGATATCGACAGCCGATATCCTTTTCTTGCGATTTATTCCTAAAAGACACCCCGAGGCTGAACACTTCGATAGGCAACGGAAGTGCCAACTCGGCATTCGCAGGAGGATTTGACCTGATAGATGAAATGAATACCTACAATACTGTCAATAGACTATTCACTATAGGAAGTTGACAATCAGCAGGTGAGGCAATTCTCTAGCAGTCTAGATACATTGTGTTCTAGCGCGCCGGTCGCGCGTGTGCCGCACCTCTAAATATCGCATTCATCAACATAACGTTAAGACCATCCAGATAGGCACGTACAGTTGGGTCTTGCGTGAACGCGATAACCTCTCCTGCGCCATAAGACTCCGATACAACGAAAGGCTTATAGGCGAGTTGCCTGCGATTCTCATCCCAGATATATCCGCTCGCGAGCAAGTCATCGGGACCCTGAAATCGGGCTACATTAAAGCCATCGCTAAGGCGAACCGGCGTATACACATCGCTGCCTCGAACCAAGACGTTAAGCACAGGCGCTACCCCTGCACTAAGCCAATGTTCCTGATCTACATCGGCTCTCACCAGCACGCCGGCGACAGAATCTGGGTAGTTCTCGAGGGCATGAGTTTGCATTTCATATTGGTCCAATGACGTTAGGTATTGGCCGTCTACAGCAGGCTCTTCTGTCTCATCTGCATTTTCGGTTTCAGCAACCTCCTCCTGGAGCACGGCGCGCTCGCGCCGAATGGAAAGTAGATTTACATCCGGGTCCGCCAGAAAACGCGTCGCATTGCCGAGGCTAATGATGACACCACCCTGTCTCACCCAAGTCTTTAGGTTTTCGATTCCCAATTCGCCAAGCACTGACTTGTAACCCGCACCATTCATTATAGGCAATATAAGAACCTGATACCGATTCAGATTTGCCGAACGCAGATTGTCTACTCGTATTGCTGTAATCGGGAAATCAAATTGACGCTCGATAACGAAACGCGTATTGCCAGCACTGTAAGAAGCAGTAGGCACATCCCAGGCCATGGCGACTTTAGGCTCGTTGTGCCTTACAACGTTAGCACTGCCGAAGCTCGGCCCATCTGTTACCCAGCTATCGCTAACGGCGACCACATTCGCACCGGTCTCTGCTGCCAGACGGTATACCGTCTCATGCACAGAGCTAGGGTTATCGATGATATCGAGAATTAGCGTTCCCGCAGGATATTCATTGCCAATATTCGTGAACGCCTTGTCGTTGCTCTTTACTGCTAACCCTTCGCGTAAAGCTCTTGCCAAAAATTTAACCGCAGGCCCTGAGCCCCATGGAACAAGATAGGAAACGGAGGCACGGCCGCCTGTCACACTGCCCGGCTGCACGAGATCGGTGCCTACAAGTTCGAAATCACCACTTGGGATGCGCCCGCAGATATCTGTTTGAACGTTCATCATCAGTGGCAACGACCATGCCGTAACGTCATAGATCTCATCCGGCAAGTTGCGCGCGCGGCGCCGCTCCTGCTCCGCAAGAAAGCCTTCTTCCATGCCAACTTCAGTGTCCAGTAAGGTACGTATGAAGCGTTTGGATGGCTGATCGGTACGAATCAGGAAAGAACCCGGCTGGTAGGATTCGCCACAGGCATTGAACGAAGATAGTGCTCGCTGCACTTCAATGTCTTGCCGACTTAGCAAACCGGCGAGTTTATTTGCAGCAGCTTGATCTGTCTGCACTGGCAGAATATAGGCTCGAATATCTTCATTCTCACCCTCTTCAATGGCGCTAACTCGATATTCATAGAATTCTTGAAGAAACTTTTCTCTGTTCTGCGCAACCGTTTCAGCCGTAGCGAGTGAAGTCACAAAGTGATTTCTAACGGTATAGCGATAGTGCAAATCGTTGCCATCATACTGCCTGACGACTAGTCCGCGAGCGGAAGCCTGCTCGTAGGTCATCGCTATGCTGCCAAAATATGAGGGCCAGCTGGCACCGTAGCCAGGATAGAAGGCGTCATAGACCTCTCGAGTAAAGTAGTCAAAGCCGAACATATCAAAGTAGCGCGCGTTATTACGCCCAAACAGCTGCAGGCTTGATCGCTGCGCCTCTGCCAGATGAGGATTGTATGGTATCGCCTCCGGTGCAAAAAAATAGGTCCCATCAGAACCCATCTCATGAGCATCCACATACGCGACTGGATACCATTCCAACATTGCCTTGGTCCGGCCTTGAGTCTCTGGTTGTGTTTGTATAAACCAATCGCGGTTCATGTCAAAGAGATAGTGGTTTGTTCTACCACCCGGCCAAGGTTCATCATGCTCTGCCGAAAGTCTGTCTGAGTCTGGCAGCAGACCCTCTGCAGTTACGAAATTATGAATGAACCGATCACGCCCATCTGGATTCTGCATCGGGTCTAAGACTACAATGGTATTCTGCAGAATTAAATCCACGCGGGCGTCGCCTAGCGATGCGAGAAGATGATAGGCAGTCAGCATTGATGCTTCGGTTGAAGATATTTCATTACCGTGCACGCCATAAGAAAGCCAAGTCACCGCCGGTTGCTCAACTATAATTTGATTCGCCTCGGCCTCGTTGGTAATACGCGGATCGGCTAGAGCCTGCATATTGATCTTAGCCTCAGTCAAATTTGCACTGTTCTCAGCACTAGATATTACGGCATAGATCAATTCCCGGTTCTGCCATGTACGTGCATATTCTACGATTCCAATTCGATCGGGAGCTGCTTCGGCTAGAGCATAAAAATACCGTATCGCATCGCGATGCCAGGTGATTCGCTCACCCAACTGATATCCAAGCACCTCATGAACAGTTGGGATGGCAGGATCATAATTGGCGTCGGGCCAGTACTCGAAATCATCCTGCGCTTGAAGAGGCAGACTGATGCTTAATACTATTAGAGTCCCTAAGGAAAGTGATCGAAGATGCATTATATCTCTCGGAATTGGGTTTAATTCAATTTTGCGAATCTGATTCTACACTTCGCATCAATAGACTAGCGTTTTTCTGGCCCCCAATCTACTGAATCTAGAACACTACTCATCCGTCAAAAGTATTGTGTCACTCCTACGCAGCAGGTATAAACGAAGTCCCTAAAAAATATTTAGCGATAGCGGAAAGACTATGTCAGAGCAAACCCCTAATACGATTAAAAATACTATTGAACTAGATTTCGAGGAGCTATCTACAGGCGAAATGAAAACCCGGGCTATAGACTTTAATACGCTAATGCAGAAAAGAAGGACCGTACGTGACTTTTCACCTAGAAAAGTACCGCGAGAGGTAATCGATGCCTGCCTTACAGCAGGTGGCAGCGCTCCTAGCGGCGCGCATAGACAACCCTGGCACTTCGCTTTGATCAGCGGCCCCAGTATCAAACGAAAGATTCGATCTGCAGCAGAAACAGAAGAAAAGGAATTTTACGGAAAGCGTGCTCCTCAAGACTGGCTTGATGCGCTGGCGCCGCTTGGGACAGACTCGAGCAAACCCTTTCTCGAGCACGCGCCTTTTCTCATAGTGATTTTCGCGCAAAAATTTAAACTAGATGGGCAGGGCAACAAGCAGAAGAACTACTATGTAACGGAGTCAGCCAGTATTGCAACCGGCTTGTTAATTGCCGCACTGCACAATGCGGGTCTAGCAACCCTGACTCATACGCCTAGCCCGATGAAATTCTTGAATACGATCCTAGGAAGACCAGTTACAGAAAAACCCTTGATGGTAATCGTAACTGGCTACCCCGAGAAGGGAACCCGGATACCGGATATAAAACGTAAGGCTCTGAATGAGTTTGTTAGCGTTCATGAACAGTAGCCTGCTATCGAGGCTCCATTGACGCCGCACTGAGCTCTTAATTTCATTTCGATACCAAGAACCTCCGTGCCTGGCTATTTCCACGTTGATTTTTAGCAGTAACCACTGTTATCTAATTAGGATGCATTGACAAACACTATTTCTAAATCTGAGGAAAAAATAAATATTAATAAAGTAAAGGGTCCTAGTAACGCTGCAGTAGCGTATGGCATTTCCAATCACCTTATTTACAGCGGCGAGAGGCAACGCTCAGACGAATTATTACAACTTATAGTATCCGGGCCTAACTGGAGTGCATTTAGCTTTATTGCCGCCGAAGCTTATATCTCTAACCCGCGACGTTAGAGCTTGATCGAATTATAGACTTTAAAACCGAGCAGAAACGCCAAGGACTAACACACCTCCTACAAGTAAAGGAGCCATGTATCTCACAATAAACTGCCAGACGCTAAACATCATATCGCTCAAACCAGAGAGTTCAACACGCATAACTTCTCGCGGAGCTATCCAGCCTGCAAAAACTGCGATTAATATCCCTCCAATGGGCATCATAACCTGCCCTGAAAAGAAATCTATTTCTTCATTTACATGCGGATAGAACGCGCTTACAGCGCCTACCGCCCAGGCGATTACGCCTAGCGTCAGCACGGCAGTCTTGCGCTGCAGATACAACTGCTCTTCGACGGCCACAGCAGCAAGCATCAACATCGCAATTGAGGACGTGAGTGCTCCCAGAGCAGCGAGACTAAAAAATAGTCCGCCAACCATAGAGCCAGCGGGCATTTGCAAAAATGAATGGGGCATGGTGCTAAAGATCAAACCCATACCCATGGCCGGATCCAGGTTGAACTGGAAAACAATAGGGAAGATCATGAGCCCTGCCATAAGGGCCACAATAGTGTCGGATGTTGCAATGATCAGGCCGTCACTGGCAATGTTAGCTTTCTTGTCTAAATATGCGCCGAAGGTCAACATAGCTGCACCACCAACAACCACAGAGAAAAATGCCTGTCCGAAGGCGGCTAGCATGACTTGCGGCGTTAATTCTTCAAAACGGGGGCTAAGCAGATAATCGATGGCAGCGCTTGCGTCACCGTTTCTGATGGAATAAACAGAAAGCAACGTGAGCATGATAAAAAACGCAGGCATACTTATTCGAGAGAAACCCTCAAGGCCCTTGTGCAATCCACGCAGTACAATGGCAACAGTTATTACCATGAATAGCGTTTGCCAGAGAAACGCTCGCACAGGTGTCGCATAAACCTCTGGCACTGAACCTTCGATAAAACCGCCGCCAAATCCAGCCACGGCGTACGCCAATACTCGACCCGATATAACACCGTAGATGCATAGCACCATATAAGTCGCTAACGCTCCAATGCCACCGACTAGCCCCCACCAAGGCGATCGGCCAGCAGCGCGAGCCATTTCTTTGGTTGAGCCAACGGCAGACAAGCCCATATGTCGGCCCACAGCAAGCTCTCCAATTAGCACCGGATATACGATGCCAATAATGCACAACAGATAGACAAGCACGAAAGCCGAGCCGCCGTTCTCCCCAGCCTGAAAAGGAAATCGCCACAGGTTACCGAGGCCAACGGAAGCGCCAATACCGACCATCAAAAACGAAAACCGATTTGTCCAGCGTGCCTTTGTGGGTGAAAGTGTAGCCATAGAAGTCTCTTTATTATTTTTTTTAGCGGCAAATCTCAGAAGAAAGGGCCAAAGTAGTTCGATAAAAATACACACGATATCGTTATCACACTCTTAACACACTTTGGTTTTGATTTTTATTTATTAACTCATTGAATTAATGAGTGTATAGGTCACGTAGCCTAATGAAAGCCCTCTTGTCTACTCCCACCCTAGGTATCAATCCTTCTCTGGGGGAAATAACATGTCAGTAGTGTCGATATAACAGAAGCTGATCTACCACTTCGTCTATTCCTGTTATAACGAGATCGCCAACGTTGTCGCGATCGTGCAGATCGGCTGATAGTCGGACGTGTTCAGATCGAAGACAGAGTAGCCCTCCTCGATTGTAATCATGGCTGTTGAGCTTACCGGAGTCGAGTAACTGTTATCCAAATCTGACAAGGCTCAACCGGAGAAGATTCGCTCGCTAGAGCAATAAGCGCTGGTGCTGCATGAATCACTGCTCTTCTGAACATTTTCTGACTCCACATGCTCAATTCCCAGCAAGCTAACATAAATCCAATTATTCATAACAGGCCATAAAAAAAGGCCTGAGACTTAGGTCGCAGGCCTTTTTAAACTAAACTAACACTTATTTGAGGTGGATTGCCTCGAGGCGTACCCGGCTTGCGCCATTCACCGTACAAAAATTCTTCAGAAAATTCAGCGCACTTGAATTCGAGCAGCTGCATATTATCTGCAACGTGGCGATATAGTGGGAAACTAATGGTCCAAGGTGCTGTAAAAGTATTTGGATCCGTAATGGTCGCCTCGTACTGAACGTGGTCCGCGCCTATCAGATTCCACCGCTCCTCAACTACCATTTCGTAGCTATGGTGATTACCAGAACGATCGAACCATGTATCAGGCATCTGACCAGAAACTCGAACTACCAGTGTATCGCCTTCCCAATGTGCATTTGAATGTCCCATCCATGCGTCAACCTGCGATTCCAGTTCTGGCTGATCGACGTAAACGATGCGATTTGATTCAGCAACCTCATAGGCCATAAGAATTACGCCCTCAGATTGCACAATCTGAAAAGGGAAAGGCATATAGTTAGCACGAGGAACACCTGGCATATAACACTTAGTCAGTGGGTCGTTTTCTAGCGCACTAGCTTTGTTAGCATCGCGAACGCGCAGCGACTGTTCGTTGTAAGGAATTCTGCCGCCTTCAACAATCCCTAAACCGGCTGGCGTTGCAGAGAGCGCTCCCATCAAACCGGGGTGCGGACCTTCCGATGCCGCATGGGGCTCAACGTCATAGTGCGCAGATGTCATCGCCTGCCATATGCCACTAAGGTCTGGCTTGCCGCTAGGTGTACGTGGAATCTCACCACTTTGCGCAGCTGCCTGCGTGATCGAGAAAATACCCACTAGGGTGAATAGTCCAAGCTTCGCTATTTGTTTTTGAATTAGAGTTTTCATTTACTGCCCTTAATTGTTTTTGTCTTTTAGCTAATATTTCAGATTTAATAACCCAATTACTGACTGTTCCTTATTGTGCGCCTTCGGCTTCCCGACGATCTTCCATGCGCTTGCCGCGCAAGATATTGAACATGCCGTAGTTTCCTTCATGGCAAGCATATTCGTATAGCTGACCCGCCACTTTTGTCATCGGTACAACAGCGGTAATCTTGTCGGTGAACGTAGACGGGTCATCAATAGTGAATTCGTAGTCAACGGTACCAAATGCTGTCCGTGTGAACTTTTCAGTCAATACCAAGTCCATGGTATTTCCAGTACTTGAAAACGTCTGTCGCAAGCCATTGAAATTTTTTGTTTCTACTACCAGTGAGTCACCCTCGTACCAACCGCGAGAATCGCCCGACCATAGTCGAATATCATCTGATAATTCCGGCTTGTCTCCAAGATGAACGATGCGCGCATCGTGGATCATCTCAGTCATGATGACTGCGGTATCCTTGTTCTGGAAAATTTGCACATTGTTATTGTACAGACTAGGTGTAAACGGAGGGCCAGAGTTAAAGCCAACTAAGCATCGCTCAGAAGTACCTCGATCCTCGGGTCCATCCTTAGCAATACCACCAACGACGAAACGAACAGGGCGAGTGCTTGGAATATCAGGGCCCAAGCCGCCAAATTGTCTCTGCGCACCCTCTACGGCAGGAGGAATTCGGCCGTTTAGCGGATACACAATATGCGAAGTTCGAACCGTATCGCCAATATTCGCCATCTCAAACCAGAAATCGTTATAACCGCCAGGATTATCCGTAGCAGCTGGAGCTTCCGGATTCACGACAAGTATTGCTGCTGCAGCATCTGCAGCAGCTGCTGCCGCTTCTTGTCGTGCAATAGCAGCCTGAACCTCCTCACGCGTCAGGAACTCCTGATCTGCAAACTGCTGGGGACGCTGCATAGGCGTACTCGAGCTGAAGTTCCAAACACCCTGTAGATCTGGATGGCCATATTCGGTTTTAGGTGCTTCATAAGTATCGTCCTGAGCCATGGCAAAGCTACAGAAAGTGGCTGAAAACGCTAAAATTAGTGGTAGTGAAGATTTCATTCGATCCCCCAAGGGTTAATCATGCTGAGCCCGTAACTTAGAGGTTTAGTGGCCAAGAATCAATAGAAATGCGGCTAATTCACGGAGTTGTGGGATTACCCGACTGACCGTCAATGGCGCGTCTCTAAAGGAGTTGAAGACCCTAAGGAAGCCGAACCCTCAGGGTAGGAATTCGCACCCCACTGGGAGAGCGAATTCCTAAGGGATTGTTACTTTCTTGTAAGCCGCGCCAGCAGGCTGGAGGTATCCCAGCGCGCGCCGCCCATTTCCTGTACCTCTGCGTAGAAACTATCCACCAATTCTGCCACGGGCAAATCAGCGCCGTTGTTCTTAGCCTCGGCAATGGCAATTCCCAAATCCTTGCGCATCCAATCTACGGCAAAGCCAAATTCGTATTGGTCTGCGAGCATAGTTTCAAAGCGGTTGTCCATCTGCCAGGAACCCGCCGCTCCCTTGGAGATAGTCTCTATCAGCGCCTCGCCATCAAGCCCTGCCTTCTGTGCAAAGTTAAGACCCTCGGCGAGGCCCTGAACGATACCTGCGATGCACACCTGATTCACCATCTTTGCCAGCTGCCCGCTGCCGGCAGGGCCGAGTAATTTACTGAATTTTGAATAGCTTTCAAACACAGGCTTGGCAGCTTCATAGTCCGAATCTTCGCCGCCAACCATTACCGTCAATGCTCCGTTCTCTGCACCGGCCTGCCCGCCAGACACAGGCGCGTCGAGAAATCCAACTCCCTTCTCAGCCGCTGCCGAATTTATCTCTCGTGCTAGCGTGGCCGAGGCTGTCGTATGATCAATTAGTAGCGTACCTGAGCGCATAGCCGACAACGCACCAGCATCGCCGAGCAAAACCTGGCGCACATCGTCATCGTTACCCACGCAGCTCAACACAACATCGCAGCCGCTGGCAGCGGCGGCTGGACTCTGAGCCATGCTTCCCTTGTACTCTTCTACCCAACGCTGCGCTTTTTCGGCAGTTCGATTGTAGATACAGACATCTATGCCAGCATTCTTAAGATGACCGGCCATGGGATACCCCATTACTCCAAGTCCAATAAACGCAGCCTTCATTTGTTACTCCTTATTCAATTATTTTTCTTCAATCGCTTATCTTCTGTAGACAGATAATCCTCGGGCGAAAGTTTCGACTATCGCAATGTCTTCCAAGCCCAACGGGTCTGCTGTTACGGGATTCTGCTCGAGAATAACCAGATCTGCGCGCTTGCCCACCGTTATGGAGCCCTTCTCATCTTCCTCAAAATACTGATAGGCCGCCCCCTGTGTTACCGCATAGAGCGCCTCCATTATTGAGGCACGTTGATCTGGCCCTAGCACATAGCCGCTTCGGGTCAGACGATTCACTGTGATGGAAACGAGGCGCATGATATCCGGTGGCACGACCGGTGAGTCGTTATGGACCGTGAAAGGAATGCCAAGCTCGACTGTAGCCTTCACAGGGCTTATGAAGCTGGCCCGCTGTTCACCGAAACTGAGTCGATGCCAGTCGCCCCAGAAATAGGGATGGACCGCGTAGTAAGAAGGAACAATACCAAGCTCTTTAAACTGCTCCAACTGATCCGGCCTCGCCAATTGTGCATGAATAGCGACCGTCCGATGATCGGGAAGCGTGTTTCCTGTAACAGCCTCTTTGATCCCCTCTATCATCAACTGAATAGCCGCATCTCCATTCGCATGCGCCAGCACAGGCACGCCTCTCGCTAATAAATCTGGCATGCGCGCCTTATAGGCTTCGGGACTGTAACTAGGATAGGCGACATAGTCCGAACTCTGTCCAGGAGGGCCTTCGGTGTAGGGCTGTGACATCCAAGCAGTTCTGCCTTGCGGCGAACCATCGAGCGTAAATTTGACTCCGCCGACGCGAAAACCACCCGTGTAACTCTCATCCTGGCTTACCGCCTGCAGCTCTTCATCGCTTAGCGGATTGGCCATTATGTACGCGACTATATCCACGGCATAGGGCTCAGCCTCTGCCTCTGCACGCATCAAATCTGCATAAGCAGTGCTGATGTTCGCGTCTTGTATCGTAGTAATTCCATAGCCAGCATAGATGTCTATGGCTTCTCGTCTGAGGCGACTCAACATCTCCGGGCCCATATTGCCGGTAGAA
>CASQMQ010000048.1 GCA_949430125.1 uncultured Pseudomonadales bacterium | reverse complement strand
TCGAAGACGCGATCCTTTATGGCTAGGGGAATGCCAATTCCTTCGTCGATAACAGCGATTTCGACCATCTCGCCTAATACTCGCGTCTGCAAGAGGACTTCGCCATTTGCTTGACTTGCATCACGGGCGTTGTTGATTAGGTTAATTAATACCTGCAGGAGGCGCTGCGAGTCACCGAGAACTTTCGCATTAGGATCGCAGTCGATGCGCAGGTTTAATTCTTTGCTCTTTCTATCCAGGGATACCAGAGTCTGAGCCTGCGCCATGCATTCGCTAATAGTTACTATTTCACTTTCGTATTGAGTCTTGTTTGTACCTGCGTGCGCAAAGTTGACTAAGGATTGTAAAATCGTCGATGTGCGGTCGGTTTGTTCGATAATTTGCTGGGCAAGGTTGAGCAATTCTTTGTCGTCATATTCGTCTCGAATGGTTTGTGCGAGGCAGGCAATGCCGGTGATTGGGTTTCCTATCTCATGAGCTACGCCTGCGGCGAGCCTACCGATGGAGGCAAGTCTTTCGCTGTGTGTAAGGCCCGCTTCCAGAATTTCCATTTCGGTAATGTCTTCTAGAAGAATAATGACACCTTCGTGAATGGAATCTGTGTCGCTGGTTTGTTCTATAAGAGCCTTGTGGAGGTTGACCGTCCGCTTCTGGTCATCTAATTCAAACGCATACTTGTAGGAATGACTGGCGTCGTCATCAATAAAGTTTGCAAACAGACTTAGCCAAGGTTCCGAGAGATCGATAAGTTGAGAGCCGACGACATCGGCACTATTGTGTTGAGTAAACTGCTCCATCGCTCGATTCCACATGATGACTTCATTATCTGTACTGAGCGAGCAGACACCTAAGGGTAGATCAAGCAGGATCTGGCGATGGTAGCGTCTCAGATTGTCGAGATCTGCCGCCATGCCAGACAGATTGCTGCGATAAGCTTCGATGCGATTCTCGATAACATTAAGATCCGAGCTGCCATATTTCGAGACGATGCTATAGGGAAGGTAGCCATCGATAATTTCTCGAGCAATCGATGGGCCAAGTAAACCCGATAGGTTCGCTTCCAGTTTTCCGCGCAGTTGCTGCATTGCGTAAGGTCGCCGATCCTTCTCGTCAATTTTTAAATCCTTTAGTGCTCGAGCTACTTCCCGATTTGCGGTTTTCTCACCCAGTGGCTTGCTAAGGCTTTTAATAAAATCGCGCGGTGATTTCGCGACCAGCCCGCTGCGCTTGCGGCGCTTAATTGTATCGAGCGTGCAGATATCGGCAGAGCTTCGCTCTGCGTCGCTGCTTTTGCTTAAGAGGGAGACGGCTAAGAATAGCAAGCAGTTGGTAATGAGTGAGAGGATGGTTATCTCACGCCAATTGACCGAAACTAGGGCAAGGGGGTCAGTGTCTGTTAGCAGCGGTAGCATTAGAAATAGAAACCAGATGAGCACGCCGCTGCCCAGACCCCATAGAAAGCCTTTTTTATTTGCCGCTGGCCAGTAAAGAATCGCGATAATGCCCGGCATAAATTGCAGGCAGGCGGTGAACGCGACAATGCCGATCACCTGAATGCTTATTTGCTCGTTAGGGAGGTAATGGAAGAGAAAGCCAAGCCATATAATTGCCGTTATAAGGGTGCGGCGCTTCCAGAGTAGCCAGCGATAAATGTCCTCATTCGCCTTCGGTTGATAGATGGGAAGTATCAAATGGTTCAAGCACATATTTGAAAGCGCGAGGGTTATAACAATGATGAGACCGCTCGCGGCGGACAATCCACCTAGATAGGCGAGTAGGCTGATCAGAGGAGCTTCGTAGGCGGCACCAATAACTACAGGGAAGTATTCCACCTGCACACTGCTGCCCGACTGTAGGCCGGCCCAGAGAATGGGAAGGACAGGCAGGCTAAGCAGTAGGAAATACAGAGGTAACCCCCAGCTCGCAAACGAGAGGGCTCGCTGGCCATTATTGCCATTGAAGGTCACGTAGAACATATGTGGCATCGCGACTGCCGCGGTGAAGAACAGTAGCGCCATAACATGGAAGGAAGAGAAGTAGTCTGTGTTCTTCAGGCTTGCTACAAGCTCAGGTTGCTCCTGCAACCATTGATCGAGTCCATCGAAACTGCCGAAGGCGCCATAAACCGCGAACGCTCCCACAACGAGGAACGCTATCAGCTTCACTAGCGATTCGAAGGCAATCGCCATGACCAGGCCGTCATACTGTGTTCGTCCAGCCCTTCTAGAGGTGCCGAACAGAATCGCGAATAGTGTAATTATTAAGCAGAAACCGATTGCGAATGAGCCTTGCTCCGCCTTAGGGGAGAGCAAAAACGCAGTGTCTGAAACTGCTCTGATCTGCAGCGCGATAAGGGGGATAACGGCGATCAAGATGACGAGGGTGGAAACGGTGCCTGCCCAAGGCGAGCGATAGCGAAAGGCGACTAGATCAGCCAGTGAGCTCAGCTGGTAGGTGCGAGTCAGTTCAAGTAGCGGGCGCAATAACAAAGGTGAAAGCAGAAATGCCAGCGAGATGCCGATAGAACCGGCGAGATAACCATAGCCATCACGTTGAGCGTTGCCGATGGAAGTATAGTAAGCCCAGACGCTGGCGAATACGCCGAGAGAGAGAACGTAGACAATTGGGTGGCGAACGATTTTTTCGGGAATCCAACCGCGCTCCGTCACGAAGGCGATGCCAAACAATAGCGCGAGATATCCGCCGCCGAGAGCGACGATTGTGCTTACTTCAAAATTCATCGGAATCCTGTTCTCGATGAGACCAGCTGGCGACAAGGATTACTATGAAGCCCACAAAGAACGGGCGAGACCAGTCGCCAGCGCTTTGGTTGATCCAATCTACGCTAAGTAAGAACAGCAGATAGATTATTAGTAACAGGACCAAGATTGATCGAGGTATATACACAGGTATTCCTTTGCAGTGATAACGCTTGCTGAATGTTATAAGGAGCGTCTGGTCAAGTCTATGGCTATGAGGGTCAAGCAATCGGCTCGCTACTATAGTGGCAGGCTACCGACTTTTGCTACCTCTTGACTGTCCCAGCTGCCTATAGCCCACTGCAATTGCGACTCGGGGCTCTCTTTTTCTATTTCCAAAGGTGGTGCTTGGCCGAGAAAAGTCAGTGCCTTGTAGATCGCCTGAGATGCTTTATCGGTTTCAATCGATGGTGCAAAAGACTGTTTGCTGAGTTTCTGCCCCTTTTCATCGACGATGATCGGGATGTGGGCGTAGCTCATTTCTTGGTAATCGAGGACTCTTTGCAAATAGATTTGTCTGGGGGTTGAGTCGAGGAGATCCCAGCCTCTCACCACATGAGTTATGTTCTGAAATTCATCGTCGACAACGACAGCTAGCTGATAGGCAAATAGCTTGTCCTTTCGACGAATTACGAAATCACCAACCTCGCCTTCGAGTTGTTGGGCGAAGTGCCCTTGAATCTCATCATCAAAGCCTAGTTTTAGTGCGTCAGTTTTCAAGCGCAGCGCGTAGGGCATCTCTGGCGGCGTGCTCCGTTCACGACAGGAACCATTGTAGACCAATCCCATTTCTCTGATCTGTGGCCGAGTACAATCGCAGGGATAGCACAGGCCCTTGTCTTGAAGCTGATCCATAACTTCTTCATAAGCATCCAGGCGTGAGCTCTGATAGAGCACTTCATCATCCCAATCCATGCCAAACTCTTGCAGTTGTTGGAGAATTAGCTCGGCGCTGCCAGCGGGCTCTCTGGGCGGGTCTAAGTCTTCTACGCGCAATAGCCACTTACCTTGGTTTGCGCGCGCATCGAGGTAGCTTGCTAGTGCGGCAAGCAGCGAGCCGAAGTGAAGGGGGCCTGTGGGCGAGGGAGCGAAGCGACCGATATAGCCTGTTCTGGGCTTCGAATCGACTTGAGAAATTGTTGGTTTTTGCATTGAGCAATAGTTTAGTACGGATTAGGCCCGTATTTCTCTCTCAATCGGGAAGGGTTAAACTGGTAGATTCTGATTGGCAGTGAGAGCAGCCGCTTGCGCTATCTCTTGGAGGAGCGCAGGCGGCTATATCGGCTAGCTTAGCTACCGAGTTGTTTTTCTTTAATCTCGTCTAGAGTCTTACAATCGATGCACTTGTTCGCAGTCGGTCGTGCTTCAAGTCGGCGGATACCTATATCGATTCCGCAAGAATCACAGTAGCCATAGTCATCTTGAGCGATGAGCTCGATGGTGCTATCGATCTTCTTGATTAGCTTGCGTTCCCGGTCGCGCGTGCGCAGTTCGAGGCTAAATTCCTCTTCCTGAGTTGCACGATCGGCGGGGTCTGGATAGTTCGCGGCATCGTCTTGCATGTGATGCACAGTGCGATCGACTTCTTGCATCAATTGCTCGCGCCAGTCCAGCAGTATCACCTTGAAGTGCTCGCGTTGTTTCTCGTTCATATACACTTCGTTTTTCTTTGGCTTGTACGGAACGAAGTTCTTTAGAACCGGTTGTGATTCTAAGCCTTGAGAGTTAGCCATTAGCGCTAATGCCTCTGTGTATCCCTGTTTAGCGAATTGTATTGCTTGTCTTGTAGGCAAGCTGCCGCATAAGTGAGGATTTTTCATTTATAAAACAAACTCATTGGAACATGATCGATAGAGTTTGATGATGGATTTTTGCGTGCTCTCTTGCGTGTTCTTCGCGTTGAAAATGACCATTTTTCAGAAAGCTGGGTAAGCTACCAGATTCTCTATGGGGATGCTATAAAAATCATCAGTTAGTTGGATAGGGCCTCGAGCTGATCTTGGAGGTTATTTATACCTAGCTGTCTTCAAAATTGATCTATTATAATGACCCGCTTGTATAGCCCTATGTCCCTGCAGGAACGCTAGCATGTCCAATAAAAGAATAGCGGATCAAGACCCACTATCGAAGGTGAACCCTTTTCGCGTGATGACGGTCATGGCCCGAGCGCAGTACTTGGAATCCCAGGGGCGCCGAATCGTGCATATGGAAGTTGGTGAGCCCGATTTCTCTTCAGCACAGCCAATCATAGATGCAGGGAAGAGGGCTCTTGATGACGGGTTGACGCAGTACACAGCGGCTTCGGGCCTTGCCGAGTTGAGAGAGTGTTTGTCTGTCCACTACCGGGAAAACTATAACGTTGAGGTTGACGCGAATCGTATACTGATCACGCCGGGCGCGAGTGGAGGCCTGAATCTATTGGCGAATTTACTGGTGCGGGCTGGCGATGGTGTCTTACTTAGCGATCCTGCCTATCCTTGTGTGCGCAACTTCATTCACATGATGTCAGCGCAGCCGCAGCTAATTCCGGTAGGTATTGAACAGAATTTCCAGCCTACGCTAGAGCAGTTGGATGAATACTGCACAGATAAGACCAGCGGCCTGTGGTTGGCATCCCCGAGTAACCCTACCGGCACAATACTGGAACGATCGAAACTTAAAGCGGCCTGTAATTGGGCGACATCGAGGCAGAAGCATCTCTTAGTTGATGAGATTTATCATGGTCTGCACTACGTTGACGACCTACCTAGTGTTCTGGAGTTAGATCAATCAGCCTTTGTAGTGAATAGCTTTTCTAAATACTTCGGCATGACTGGGTGGCGCTTGGGCTGGATTGTAGTGCCACAAGAACATGTTGAGATGGCCAATATACTCGCTCAGAATATGTATATATCGGCATCCTCAATTTCACAATACGCGGCTCTGGCTGCGTTCACCCCCGAAGCCAAACGCATCTTCGAGGAGCGCAGAGAGGCATTTCGCCACCGAAGAGACTTCCTGACTGAAGCGCTGAAAAGTATGGGCTTCTTGCTCTGTGACAATATTCAGGGGGCATTTTATGTCTATGTTGATATTTCTAAGTTCTCTGATGACTGCGAGAAATTTTGTCATGACATGTTAGAAGATCATGGAGTCGCTCTGACTCCAGGTACAGATTTTGGTGATTTCGAAAGCAAGAGCCATGTGCGTATAGCATTTACCACAGACATGGACAGTTTAGAGCTAGGTGTTCAACGGCTTCAGAACGCCTTGCTATAAACCACCTTCCTTTCTCAACCCGCGGGACTCTTTCCTATGCAGCTGCAAAAGAAATTACAGGAAGGCGTTTTACTAAAACGCTATAAAAGATTTCTGGCTGATATTACGAGCCAGGAAGGAGAGTCCATAACGATTCACTGTCCTAACACTGGTTCGATGAAGAATTGCCAGGAGCCCGGCAGCAGAATCTGGTATTCCGACTCTGAAAACCCAAAGAGGAAGTACGCTTGCACCTGGGAGCTTGTTGAGGTCGAATCGAAGCACATTGTTGGCATTAACACAGGTTTGGCTAACAAGCTCGTACGCGAAGCAATTGCATCGAATAGGATCGAGGAGCTGACGGCTTATGGATCACTACGCACTGAAGTAGCCTATGGAGAACAGAAAAGTCGCATCGACTTACTTCTCGAGGGAACAGCGAAGGACCCGGATGCACTGTGTTATGTCGAAGTAAAGAATGTGAGCTTTGGTCTGGGCGACGGGCTAGGCAGCTTTCCTGATGCTGTAACAACTCGCGGCCAGAAGCATCTGCAAGAGTTACTGCATATGCATTCCCTAGGTCATCGAGCGGTGTTGCTGTTTTGTGTTCAGCACAGCGGTATACAACGCATCATCCCTGCAGATAATATAGATCCTGAGTATGGTCGCTTGCTTAGAGAAGTAGTATCGAAGGGTGTGGAGGTAATCGCCTATCGAGCGGACTTTGATGTGCAAAATTCGCGTGTTACGCTGAGGGAAAAGGTGCCTGTGCTTTTAAGTTAGAATCGAATGAGGGCTAACGGATATTCGGAACGCGTTATTGCAGCGGGGTCGGAGCGCGCAGTGCCGATTCTTCGACCATGACCATACCCCTGTCTAATATAAACGGTATTGCCTGTAGGTGTTTGCCCTTGCAAGGGCCTGCTAGACAGCGGCCACCCTCTATCTCGAAAAGTGCGCCGTGGGTGGAGCAGATGATTAAGGCGCCATCGGGGTCTAGAAATCGATCTTCCTCCCATTCTAGTGGAGTGCCCAGATGCGGGCAGCGATTCCAATATAAGAAGACTTTAGCATCTTTTTTAACAGCAAACATATAGAGCTTGTTAAGCTCAATCCCTTTTGAGGTACCTTCTTCTATTTCATCTGCACTAATAATACTGATCATGAGTCTTCCACTAACGAATAGTTAAGCAAGGGCTTTTTTAAAATCTGCCAGCAGATCATCGACTTCTTCTATACCGATTGAGAAGCGAATCATGGAGTCACCGATGCCCATGGAGGAGCGACGCTCTGCTCCCATCTCATAATAGATTGTATGGGCAACAGGAATGGCTAGAGTGCGAGTATCTCCGAGATTGCTGGATGAGACTATATTATCCATCGCGTTTAACACATCGAAACAATCGACGCCGTCGACGAGGTCGATACTCATCATTGAACCAAAGCCATTAAACAGTTCTTTTGCTCGCGCATGCTGGGGATGTTCAGGCAGTCCGGGGTAGTAAACCTGCTTCACCTTGGGGTGCTGTGCGCAGAACTCGGCGACTTTCTGGGCGTTGCTACATGCCTGATTCATACGCAGACTCAGTGTCTCAGAACCTACTGCCAGATGATGAGCGGCTTCAGGGCCTAAAGAGGCGCCGATGTCTCGCAGCCCCTTCTTCTTCACTTGGGTAATGCCCCACAACTGGGGGTCTTGATTTTTATAATTGTCGTAGATATTCGCGAAGCTGGTCCAATCGTAGAGGCCGGTATCGGTGATTGCGCCACCGAGTGCGTTGCCATGGCCGCCTATGTATTTCGTTAAGGAATTCACGCTGAAGCTGGCGCTAACCGACTTTGGCTGAAACAGATGCGGCGAGGTCATTGTGTTGTCGACACAGAAGATTAGATTTTCATTTTTGCACAGCGCGCCAATCCCTGCTAAGTCTGTGATCTGTGTGGCAGGATTAGCTATGGTTTCGACGAATACCAATCGGGTATTTTCTTTGATCGCAGATTTAACCTTAACGACGTCAGTCGCGTCGACGAACGTTACCTCGATACCTAGGTTTTGAAATGTGCCAAACAGGCTATTTGTATTGCCAAACAGGAATGCGCTAGAGACGATGTGGTCTCCCTGCCTAAGGAGCGACAGCATAGTAGATGCGATAGCAGCCATGCCAGTTGCGAAGACTGCGGTGGCGATACCATCTTCCATTGCGGTAATTCTATTCTGCAGTGCAGTAACGGTTGGATTTAGCTGCCGACCATAGTTGTAACCCGCGCGTTTCCCTTGAAAGACTTCAGCCAGTTCTCTGGCATCTTCATAGCCATAGGCGACCGACGGATGAATGGCCTTGTGCAATACGCCATGTTCCGGATTGTCTCTGCGGTCGGAATGCAGATTTATAGTGTTAAAGCCTTTTTTGATCATGATGGCGGCTCAGATGAGTTCAAGGGAAGCAATGCTGGCGGTGTTATACACCAGCATTCTGGAATTTGGAAGCTACGCTTTAATGATAACGCCTGTCCTAGATGTGATCTAGTTGATCTTGGCACTTCAGGCAATGGCTTGCCTGGGGCTGCACTTTTAGTCGGTTGAACTGTATGGGTTCGTCGCACTGGCTGCAGTAGCCAAAATTTTCTCCATCCATTCGTTTCAGGGCGATGAGCACCTTTCTTAAAGTGGCCTCTGCTTTCGCTCGAGTCGATACTGCCATGCTTTGCTGTTGCATCGCATCGACACGAGAAACCCTGCCTACCGCACTTTGATCTAGGGTTACAACACCCGTAGCCGATTCAGCATCAAGCAGCTGCTGTTCCAATTTAGTTTTGTTGGATTGCAGTAGTGAGCGCAGTTCTTGTGTTTGCTTGGGAGTGAGCTGCTCCAAGATGGATTCGCCTTCAAGGCTGGTTTAGTTGAACGAATCTTCTATTGAAGCAATCCGGAAAAGAGCGGCCGGCTATCGATGAGTGTCTGTATTTCAGCGAGTCGATGCGCGTATTGGGGGCTGCTTCTATCTGTATACATCGCATTGAAGTCGGTTTCGGATAGGCCATCTCGATTGTTGCCTACCTGGGGCATATAGTCAGATTCATTCTGCAGGTCTGCCAGCCGGCCTTGCATGATTTTCGCAGTTTCAGGGTTGCTCGTTGCAAGTTGTGCCATGGTGACGCCTACGCTATTCGCAGTCAGATCAGAAAAACTGAAACCGGAACGATAGCGCGCATCATAGGCTTCCTTCGTTGTTGATAACATTTGCGCAAGATCCGCACCAGCAGAAGCAGTGATTGCTGCTATCGAAACGAGATGTTGTGCTAAATCCTGACGCCTGAACAGTCTTGGTTCTATGAAGGGGGCTAGTTCAATTTCAGCAGCGGCTTCTTCCCCGATGAGTTGTGCGATCGATTCTTGATTTAAATAGATGGCAAGGGTTTGAAATGCGGTTCGATTCTCTGCAATAGGGTCACTACCCGCTAAGGTTTTCTCCGCTGCCGCTACAAACAATGGGGACAGAAAGGCATTGATTGATACGGCGCGAATGTCGATGGGCACGGCCGCCGCTGTGTTTGTGATGATGGCGTAGTAGTCGATTATTCGTTGCCGATCCTGTTCAGATATAAAAAGCTGCTGCGCCTGGTTACCGATGCGGCTAATTAGATTCGGGTCCCATTGCATTGCAACTCTCATTTGGTTCAGTTCGAGCTCGACATTTTCAACATTGTTGATCAGTTCACTGATATTCAGATAAGTGATGTTTTCTGTTGCGAGGTTGCCTCGCAGGCGCTGCAGGGGTGAATTGCAGAAATCTTTTAGGTACGGCCATCCTGCCTATTCGCAGTGCATCCAACGTCAGCCGGTTCTCATCCTCGATGAAGCCGGCCTCTACATTTAAGTACAGGGGCAGGGATCCTGAGCTTAACTGAACACTCAATTGGGCATTGAGATTGCCTTGGGATAGTGCAGTTCGTGCTGCCCAGTCGGAGGAGAGATTCATAATGGTTAATCGCATAGCGCAGCAGTAGGTTCAGTTCCTTAGAATTGAGTTGCAGTTCATGCTGGCTGGCAATACTAGGGGGACTGTGGTGTGCTTTCAAGCAGCAGAGTTTCAATTCTGGAAAGCTCTTCACCAGTAAGCTGTTGTTTAGCAATCAGACTGGGCGAGGTCTCTATAGAAAGTAGCAGCACTATCACGGGCGCGCTGAGGAGCAGCACTAAAATGGTGCGCAGCAAGAGCACGGGGAGCTTTGGGCGTGTTGAAGGTTTAGAGTCCAATGTGGCTTGCCTGCTCATGATGAATTCGTATTGCTCGCAGGATCACGCCACCGGGATGCAAAGTATCCAAATCCTGCCGATAATATGTATATAACTCGATTTTACTGACAAACAGCGTATTTATCGCTATAAAGTATGACAAAGTCGAAAGAATTTACGATTTATAATGAAAAAACTTTATTAATCAAGGGCTTGGATTTTGGTATCCCTTGATAGATAAGCAGTGCACTTAATGCTAGTGCACTTAGTCTGAAGGAGATCGTCATGAAAAACCACTTACAGAATCGTGCCGCACGCCTATTTCCTAGTGCTGCTAAAATCCGAGCAGTAGCGGCTACTTTAATACTACTGGTGCTGGCATCTTGCGCGTCTCAGGCCTCGAGAGAAGCGGAGATCGCAGGTGTCGAAGCCGAACGTGTGGCGATAGAGCAGGAGGCGGTGCAACTCGCTGCGGATCAAGCGCGTGCCCGTGCTGCAGAGCTTCAGTTGCATCGAGATAGAGGGGCTGCGGAGCGTGCAAGAGTTGAGGAGGCGAGAGTGCGGCAGGTTGCCGAGGCTAGAGCCCG
>CASQMQ010000047.1 GCA_949430125.1 uncultured Pseudomonadales bacterium | reverse complement strand
TCTTTATATTGTCTGCCATTATTTCATTTGCAACCGGTTCGTCCTGGGGAACGTTTGCGATCATGTTGCCTCTGGTCATACCGACGGCTGTCGCGATCGATGCGCCGCTGCATGTCTGTATGGGAGCCGTGCTGTCGGGTGGGCTTTTTGGTGACCATAGCTCGCCGATATCGGAGACGACAATTCTCTCCTCCACCGGGGCGAGCTGTCCGCAGATAGACCACTTCCGCACTCAGCTGCCGTACGCGTTATTCAATGGAGCCATAAGCCTAAGCGCGTTTGTTGTAGCAGGGAGTGACGGGGTCAGCACTGATAATTCTGGTCGCTGCTAGCGGCCCAGATTGCGGGGCTCCTCGTAATACGTCGCATGCAGAGCCCTAGCTAGGTAAATGCAGTAGCCCGTTTGCGCCACTCGAGAAACGTGGAGTAGACTGGGAATGCAAACCAATCGAATACGAGGCAATACCATGAAACTGATCAAGTGCATTTTTATGACAGTAGCACTTTTGTCGACTCAGGCTTTAGCGCAAACCGCTGGAGCGCCGTTAGCACCGAAAGACAGTGCGTGGATATGTCAGTAGCCGCACTCGCGGCAGCAGCACAGCACTTGAAGGATGCAGGCATCTCTACCAAGCGCATGCGTGAAGGGGGTATCTTCAGTGTTAATGTCCGGCATATTCAAGGCGCAGAGACAGCGCTTCAACATGGCCGTATTAGCGAGGTCTGGGTAATACAATCCGGTTCTGGAATCGTCGCCACCGGAGGCGAGCTTGTAGATAAACAAGCAGGCTCTCGCCCTGGAGAGTTTAGCGGTAGTGCTATTCGTGGTGGGCATGAGCGCCGGATACAAACAGGTGATGTTGTGTTGTTCCACCGGGGTGCCACACGGCATCAAGCAAACCGATTCAATCGTGTATCTTAATATCCGTTTCGAGCTAAGAGACGAAGACTAGCGAGGTTGGATTCGATGCATTCCTTTCTTCATCATGGTTCACTGTCTTGGTGCTCGTCAGCGCGGTGTTGAGTAGCGCATCTGTAGTCGGTGCTGAGATTGACGCGGCAGCCGTGCGCACGGCGATGAGTGAAGAGGGCAGGTTGCCCGATGATCTCGCCAGAGATAGTCGCAGTAGGCCCGAGGCGGTGATTCCACTACTGCACATCGAAGCTGGTGCTACGGTCGTCGATATTTTTGGTAGCGGCGGTTATTACAGTGAGCTTCTAGCTGAGTGTAGTAGGCGCCGAGCGGAGAGGTCTGGCTACACAACAACGATGGCTTCGAAGCCTGGGGCATCAACGGGTTACGCGATCGCTTTGATAAGCGGGATCCTGGAAACATCAATCGTCATACGCGCAGCGGCATTAACCTCGACCTAGGAGAGGAGACCATGGATGCGGCCATTATCGTGATGGCGTTGCATGATATCTATGTCATTCCCAAGCGCTACAACGGTGAAGAATATGTGCCAGTGGGAAGTCCCGCGAACGCAGCGTATTTTCTGGAGCAGATATACACTGCTCTAAAACCTGGTTCTCGTTTCGTTGTAGTGGAACATGCAGGCGACACGATGATGGAGAGCGAGGAAGTCTTCGATCTGCATCGCATGGTTGAGGCTATGGCGCGAAGCGAGTTAGAGAATGTGGGGTTTCGCCTTGTAGAAAGTAGCGCTGCGCTGCGAAACCCGAAAGACGATCGTTCCATGATCGTCTTTGACTCGGACATAAAGGGACAGACCGATCGTTTCGTGCTGAGTTTTGAAAAGCCTTCTAATTAGTTACACTAGACTTCAACCCTTGAGATCACTATGCTTCGTTTCACTATGGTAAAATCAATCTTACTTCCCGCAATATCGGTTCTAGCTTTCGTTTTTGCGACTAACAGCTTTGCGCAAGAAATAAGAGAATCAACTGTGCCGGAGTCTGTGCGAGATATGATTCTACGCAGTCAAGCGGACACTCAGTTTGAGCAGACGGCGCGGGTGCAGATCGATGTGCAGTACGGCGACTTTCTCAGGTCGTTAGCCGCTCAGCCTCTCAAGCGCAATCAGGTTGAAGCGGTATTAGTGGAATTGTTTAGTGAGCGCGCAGAATTAAGTTTACGAGTTGCGCAGAATCAGGCCTCACCAGATCAACTTAAGGTAATCACTCAGTACGAATATGTTCGCTCTAGACTCGAGCCGCTGTTGACCATGGCCGAGCTTGGCGTTATCGATGCGCAGCGTGGAGGGGCGACAGATCAGCAGCTGAAGAATGGCTATGCTGAAGAGCTTTCCCGCACTACTGGGAACCTGAACGACGCGGACAAAGATTTACTCCTCGATACCATCGTAAAGCACATTCGCATGGCTCAGGGCGAAACCGGCAGGATGAATGCGCAGAGTGTCGAAGAATTGATTGAGAAACAAGGCGCATCATTTATGCATGCCAGAATGGAGATGGAGTCGCTTTTCGATGAGGTACAGTTGGAGCAGGTCGATCAATTTATGGGCCGGTTACATAATAATCTCTATCGAAATCGTTCGATGTCAGATCAATAGTTAGGGGCTCTGCAAGTGAAAGGCCTCCTCAAGGTGGGCTTTCGGCTCTTATATCTGTAGTTTTGTGTGACACCCGTTGCGCCTTCCTATTATTTCTTCTAGCTAAGCCATTAATATAGCTAGCAATTTTTGATATTCACCCATTTTGAGTTAAATCGGACTGAGACATTATGTCGCATAGGCTTTGAGCATCTTATAAAATAGCTTCCTTATACAGAATTCGTCCTGGCTGATGGTTGGGGTCCACTGGAGAAAAATATGCGAAACCTTTCGCTGCTATCAAAATTTGCCTTAACCGGACTGTGCGCTCTAACGCTGCTGCGTCCGGGTGTAGTTATGGCTGATAGCCCTGTGTTGAATCAGCTCTTTCCTGAGTTGGTGAATTTGTTGTACGCCCATGATGTGTTGCATGCTCGCGTATTTGAGGAAATCGAAGCGACAAACCAATCTCCGTCCGCTGCTATTGGCAAAGCGCCTACTAACCGAACAGTTGGAGGAGCTAGCCGAAGCAACGGCATCTCACTATCACTCCGCTGGTGATCATCTGGCTATGTTGGGGCCGCACCGCGTGTTCGAAAGCCGTGCTGTGCCAGGCATTATTGTTACTATCAATCGGCAGCAGACAGCTGAAGAGGCGGCGCAGGCATTGGCTGAGAGTGGCGCACTGCCCGATGTTGCGGTGCAGACACTGAAGCGAGGCCGTGAATTCGTTGAAGAGCTGCTAGAGATTTATCTAGATGATTCCTTCGATGATAAAAAGGTCGCCGTCGATGCAGCCGTTGCCCGCTACCTAAGCGACGACGAGCACTCCGTGGCTGACAAGCCAAAGTCGGATGAGCTTCTGGCAGATCATCCCTATGCCTATTCTTACCGTGTTGGATTCCCGCAGTTAAGCGGGCTGACCTGGGCTTCGCAATGGTTAAAGATTGCGACGCTGGAAGTGGTGGCTACCGCGGCAGATCAGGAGGCGAAGATTCGTGATGTCGAGAATGTGCTGCAGTACTACAAAGAGAAGACAACTCGTCTGCACGGCAGCCTAGTTTCACTGCCCTCTGATATTCCTACCATTCCCGTCATAGCGCCTAATTTCTATACGTTCCACCCCGAAGCTTCCGCTATCGTGGATAACATCGAGGCATTGAAGGTTGTGATAGGCGATGCATTGGCCTATCCCGAATTGATGGGGCGATCTGAAGCAATAGAAAACATGGTTGCTGAATACACAAACAAGGACGAGTACTTGTTTAGCCATCGTGATTACCTTGATCTCTGTATTGCGCGGCGGCATCTATAATGCCGGTGGGCCAGCTAGGGGTGGAATGGAAAGACCGGATCGCAATTACTCGCGTGACCGTCAGGAAAACCCGCACATCAGCAAGTTTCCGATGCCACAGTAATCCTTTAAGAAATTTACTATTCGCAACCAGCAGAGGAAGTTTGAGTTGACCGTATTTAGAAGTTTAGCCACGATTACAATGGCTCTAGGAACAAGCGTACTAATGACTCAAGCCTTTGGGTCTTTAGATCGAGTAGGGGATTTTGCGCTGCTTGATGATCGTGGTGAATTTCATCAGATCAGTCGCTACCAGCATCGCAAGGCGAGTAGTGATGATGTCCTATCATCCAAGCTGCGCCAATATTTCGGACAGCGTGAACTACCTTTCTGAATTGAATGCAAAGTACGCCGGTCAGGACATCGAGTTTTTACTGTTGGATTCATCGGGTGCAGGCAGGATTGAAGCAAGCGAACGGGGTTTAGGGTTGCCGCTTCTCGATGACGCTGCTCAGCTTGTGAGTGCATCGCTGCAGATTGAACAGGGCGGAGAAGTTCTTGTCTTCAATCCAGAGCGGCTGTCACTATTCTACCGTGGCGCAGCCAATCAGTCTTTGGATACGACCCTGCAGACATTGCTCGATGGCGATGTTAATGACACAGTTAAAAGCGATGTTGCCGGTTGCGCCATAGACTATCCGATGCGTGACAAGTTGGTAGCAAGCCCCCCAGATTACACCACTGAAGTTGCCCCGATTATTATTGAAAACTGTGCCGAGTGCCATCGCTGGGGTGGAGCAGGTCCCTTCGCTCTGGACAGCTACACATCTCTTCTAGGTTGGTCGCCGATGATTCGTGAGGTAGTGCTGAATAAGCGCATGCCGCCTATACAGGTCGACCCTGTGATAGGTCATACCGACAGCGCGCAATATCTGTCAGCTCAAACGCTGCAAACCCTTGTGCATTGGATGGATGCCGGAGCACCTAGAGGCGACAACCCTGTTGACCCTTTAGAACTCGTTCCGACAGAGAAGATCTTCGAATGGGAATTAGGCGAGCCTGATTTTATCGTTGAGACACCAGAAAACGAGATCGCGGCCGTAGGGATACAGGATTATTTGTACACAGAAGCAACACTGCCGTTCGATCGCGATGTTTGGGTACGCGCATTTCAATACAACCCTGGAAAGGAGGCTGTCCTTCACCATCTGATGACATTTATCTCGCCGGCAGATGAAGACTTTTGGGGAGACGAGGCCGAAAACGAAATCAGCACGCGCCGCTTCTTGGGTAGTTTCATTCCTGGTAACAATCCAGCTACTGTTTTTGGTGAAGGTACAGGAATTCTCATTCCTAAAGGACATAAGTTGTCCATGCAGTTTCACTACGTGACAAATGGTCTTGCGACTACAGATGAAACATCCATTGGGCTTTATTTTTACGACGAGCCTCCAGGACAAGAATTATTAACGAAGGCAATCTCACCACGTTTCGTGATCGAGCCATACGATTCGAATCATGCTATGGAGGTTAGCTACCAGTTTGAGAAACCCGTAGTGGTTACGAGCGTGCGCGCGCGAATGAATTTTCGTGGTAAGAAGATGAAGTTCGAGGTACATACGGCAGGTGGTAAGCAGCGTGACGTGCTTAGCATTCCTGCCTACAACTACGGCTGGCAGCCGCACTATCACCTGAGCGAGGCGTTGAACCTAGAAGCTGGCGATAGTATCCACGTAGCGGGTGCCTTCGACAATTCCTATTCCAACCCGTTCAACCCTGACCCCAGTGAAGAAGTTACGTTTGGCCTAGAGAGCTACGATGAAATGTTCACTGGCTACGTGACCTATTACGAAAAATAGTTATCTCTTGATAGCCATTTTTTCAGGCATAGCAGCAGGCTAGTGGAACAAATTCACGTCTTTACTAATAGTCTGCTGTAGTCGAGCGAGTTGGTCCTGCCGTGCGTCCTTCGATCTTCGACACCTGCTTGCCGCAGCAAATTTCTGAATGCACCACATCCTCGCCACAAGGGCAGGGTTTTTCGTAGACAAGCTCTGCGCCGCCGCTATCGCAGTGGTATCGGTCTCCTGATTCTCTAGACATCTCTATTCCCCTGTTTACGCTGTGATTAACGATTCCCGTTATGGCAAGTAATACAGTCGCCGGAGACGCGACCTGTCATGTAGTAACGTGGTACGTCTCTTTGCACATCAGTTTTTGCTCTGCGTACATTGGATGGAAATCTGTCCGTATCATCCTGCAGAAAGGGGTGCCTGACTGCTAGCTCAGTTATACCCCGATCCGTTCGATGTTTTGGATGCTGTCTACGATCTGACGTTGGAAGCTGGGCCGGTCGACATAAGGGTCAAGCAAAGCCATATCGAGTTGTTTCAATTCGAAGGCTAGTTGGTGCATATTCGAGCGTAATAACTCACCGTCAACATAGTCGAAGGGTGGTGGATTCGCTATCTGTGGGAAATCATCCGAATTCGTGTTGCATCCAGCTAGCGAGAAAACGGCGATTAAGGAAACAACGGCCTGAAGGGCTAGTTTGCTATTTTAGCGCTTCATGAGAATTATTCCTTTTTCAATTTATAGGAATAGAGTAACGCTATAGGCAGAAAGCAAACTTGATACTAGTCAGTATTTCTCGTTATAGATTAGGCAGAAACCTTTCGGACTGACTCGCACGCCCAGATTGAAACAAATTAGCGACAGAATCGATGCTGTTAGCATTAAAATCAGTAGGGGATAGACTGTTCCGTTAAAGATCACCGCAACCATTTGAGCGGCGATGGCAGAGAAGAACATTTGTAGAAAGCCTGTTAGGCCAGATGCGCTACCTGCAAATTTGGGGAATTCATTAATCGCTGCTGCTTGCGCATTGGGTAGAGCTATTCCATTGCCGCATACGGCAAAAGCGATAGGTGCGAACAGGGCAATAGGTTGATGAAAGCCCATGAGTTGAAGCGCAATTGCGAGAGAAACCCCTGTAACTCCTATAATTACGCCTATGCTGATCATGCGGTTCAATTCCATCGATTGGCCGAAGTGCCGTGCGAAGTAGTTCCCTGCCATAAACCCGATGGGAATCATTACGAAGTAGTATCCGTATTCGTTCGGCGGGCGCTTCAATACCGAAACCATGATCTCTGGCGCGGCAGAAATAAAGCTAAAGAATAGGACAGATACGAAAGTAACGCAGAAGGCATAGCCGCAGAACGCGTGCGATCGAAACAGCAGCGCGTAGTTACCTATCATCGCTGCGACGCCAGTGAAAGGTACCGGTTCCTTAAGTGTTTCCGGCAAGTTCTTAATAAGTAGCAAAGAGATCAAGATGCACGCGATGGCGATTACTACGAAGACGTATTCCCAGCCAAATCGCAGCATCAACTCTCCACCCAGCGCTGGCGAAAGCATGGGTGCCACGACCATCACCATGACTAGTGTCGCGATGACACGTGCAGCCTCCTGCGCTCCATAAATGTCGCGCACTATGGCGCGTGCGAGCACGAGGCCAACTGCTGCGCCGAAGGCTTGAATGAATCGTCCCGCGATAAGCAGCTCGATGGTGTTCGCCAAGAAACAGAATATTGATCCCGCTAGAGTGATCGACAGACCAAGCAGCATCACAGGCTTGCGCCCGTACTTATCAGAGAGAGGGCCAAAGAATAGCGTACCTAGGGCAATGGCTAGCATCGAGAGGCTGAGGGTGAGCTGCGCCACTTCAGTGCTTACTTCAAAGGTTTCTTTAATTACTGGCAGGGCAGGCAATAAAATCTGCATGGCAGCAGGGCCCAGTGCGGATGTGGCCGCTAGCAAGACGATGAGTGTCTTTGATAATGAAGTGCGAGTGGGCAAAGCTATTTTCCATCAATGGTATGTACATTGATGAGATCTTGACAGTTTAAAACTGCGAGTATTTAATTAGCGATCCATTACGGCTTCTCGATTGCGTTGCAGAGAACGATCGTTTTGCGAGCTGAGGATGACGCTTGATCCCATCAGGATAGAACGCTGAGCTTGACTAATCTCAAAGCCTAAACCGAAGGTTTGGGTATGAAAAATCTGCGTCAATTGCTTAGCGTTCCACTTGCTGCTCTCACTTTCGGCAGCGGCGATAGTGTAGCACGACAGGATGGTGCCTGTTCTTGTTTTAAGGCATATCGTTAAATCGGGAGCGGTGCTCACCTCCAAGCTCATTCCATTTGCGTTTCGAGAAAAACGCGGCGAATCGGCTAGGTAGTCTGCGACTTTTTCAGAAAATTCAGTTCCATCGTTTGTTATATCTACCGGTAGGCTTATGGCTAGGCGGCGCAGTATGCTGGGGTCTTGAAGGTAGGCGTTTTCAAACAGGGTTAGTGCCTGCGAATAGTCATTGTTACGCCAGGCCACCTTGCCCATTTGTGCGGCTAAGCGTGCGCGAAGCAAGACTTCCTGTGCTGGCAGTTGGTTCAGAGCTGCTGCGCCTTCGCGCATAACCGCATCGCGATCATTGTCTAGCGCGGCAACCTCGGCCTTGTAGGAATGATAGTAGCCGGCGTTGAGCATAAAAGCCCCGTTGCTATTCGCCTGCTCAATAATGTTACTCATGACTCCGGTGCCGATACTGCCGACGATTTCAGGTTCAATCCATTCGGGGATATGTACATCTAAGGGCGCATAGGGGCGCAGTCGGTTCTGCAGTACATCGAACTCGGCGAACAGTGCAGCGGCGCGACGCTCCGAACGCCACGCATTGAACTGAAAGCTCAGTGCATCAGCGCGCGCAGGCAGAGAATCGAAGAAATCCATCGTGGCGATCTTCTCCAGTTGGATCTGATACTCGAGCCGGTTCGCCATCATGTTGATCAGAGCGGCCATGGAGTCTTTCTGTGCGTCGTCAGCGCTATAAGAGCCATTCCGATCAGGCTGATTCAATGCTGTGGTGGTGAGTTTGATTGCGTCCTCGCTATAGCCGGCGAGCAAGAAGAAGCTCGCTGTAACGAGAAAGTGCTCAGCACGATTCATCACGCTGACTATGGGTTCCTGCGCTTCGCGCCACACCAGCATGCGATCGAGTGCCTCGCGGGATTCATCGTAGCGACCCTGATTCATGAGCAGGTAGAGTTTATAAATCCATGGGTTTGCCACGCTATCCGCATTTAGGTAGCGAGTCGCACGGTTGAGATATTCTTCTGCCTCATCCATTCGTAATAGGCTTAGCGCAACTTCCGATGCATTGCTTAGGTAGACTGTGTCGTAGTCGCTCACCGAATCGGCGAAATTCTCATCCTCACTAACGGCGCGGTCGCAGGCGGTCAAGGACTCGATAGGTTGTAGGCTTGCCAAGTTGGCCGCGCAAATAGTGTTCCAGGCGCGCGCTCGTTCGCGCTCGTTTTCGCTATTTTGTAGAACCCTGTTTGCACTCTCACGAGCGGCATCGTACTGCTTGAGCTTAATTAGTGGCCAGCCGCGAAATGATTCTATGTCTTGTCCGTAGACTTCTTCGACTTTGTCTAGGTATTCCAGTGAGAGAAGCTGGTCGCCCATGAGCTGGTGTACATAGGACAGTTGGCTCAGTGTCAGGTAGTGCCATTGCAGATTTTCCGATTCTAACGCCTCGGGTATGTTGTTGTAGTTAGTGAGTTGCTCCGCGCGGTTGAGGTGAAAAAGCGCTCTAGGCATATTGCCTTCGATGGTTAGCAGGACTTCTGCAAGAGCGAACTGCGCGCCGGGAGAGTTCGGTTCTTTGCGCACCCACTGCTCGCTGAGCTCGCGAGCCTTAACATTCAGATCGAGATTCAATGCATCGCAGACGTCGAGGGCGTTCGTGTCGCTAACATTGCTAAAGCCAAAACAGAGTTGGCGCTGAGCCTGAGGTATCTCGATGCTTTCTAGCGAAAGAGGACTGTCGTCTTGGGCGGAGACATTGCAAGCAGCTATAAAAATCATAACCAAACTGAGACTCGCGATTGCCTGCCGCGGCCACATTCTAGGTTTCGGATTGTGCATTAGGCTAGCGTGCCTCTGGCTAGCTGTTCCATGGGCCCGCGCATGGCATCGATGAGCACCTTGTTCAGGTCTGCCACGCCCGGAGCCAGTTCAATACGATGGCCTAGAACTCTGGGTAGTAGTAGTTCAATATCCACTGCACTCACATAGTCGCGACCACGCAGTGCGGCCGCGACTTGCAGGGCAGGTAGCATGAGTACCATACTGCGTGTGGAGTTGCCTTGAAGTACTCGTTCGTCCTCTCGCAGGTTTCTGGAAATATCGACGAGTGCAGATTTGATGCTGCCGCTAATTGTGACTGCTGCGTCGATCTGCTCCCTGGCGAACAGGACTTCATCGCGAGTAACAGTAATTTTATCCGCTGTTAGATCTCTTCGTTGTTTGTACGTGTCCAGAACATCTAATTCAGATTTACGATCGATATGGTCCATCGTTATCTTAAACAGGAAGCGATCGAGTTGTGGAGTGGGTAGGGGATAAGTGCCTACGAGGTCAAGCGGGTTCTGCGTGGCAATAACGAAGAAAAGTGCATCGAGCTGGTAGGTGACGTTGTCGACGGTAACTTGTTTCTCGCCCATTGCTTCGAGCATAGCGGACTGCACCTTCGGCGAAGTTCTGTTAATCTCATCTGCGAGAACTACATGGGCAAACAGAGGGCCATGTCGGAAGTGGAACGCGTTGCTGTTGCTATCGAATACTGGTACGCCGGTGACATCTGAAGGCAGTAAGTCTGGAGTAAATTGAATGCGACGAAAGGGCAGGATGAAGTCGGCGCGATTCTTGTCGCTGCCATCGTCGACGATTGCTTCGCCCAGCGCTTTCGCTAAAGTGGTTTTTCCGGAGCCTGGGAAATCTTCGAGCAGAACATGCCCGTCAGCGACTAAAGCGATGAGGGTTAGTTCGATAACATCATCGCGGCCTAGAACCTGCTGCTTTACGGCAGCGCTCAGTCTATTTAATACGTCAACGGCGGCGTCGATTTGAGTATTGCTGCTTACTTCCTCAGTATCGCTGAGGCCTATTGGCTCAGCTACTTCGGTGATACTGTCTGTCATAGTTTGCTCCACTTCTTTGTACGAGTTCGGATCGATGTTAAATAGTTACGAAGATTATTTGCTGAGTAGCCAGGAAAAAGGATTGATCCAGGCGACGACTCGTTTCCAAGTCTGTGTATTACGACCTATCTCTTGTGCGATGGCACTACGTAGCTCTGTCCACTTTGCGGCATCAAAACTGTTCTTGTCTTGAGAGCCTAAGGCCAGCGCGAGATGTTGATTAGTTAATTTCCGCATGCTTGGCGCCACCGCTTCTACGCGTCGGGCAAACTGTTCGCGGCTCTCTCCATATTGTCGATGCAAGCCAATGGCTGCGAGTTGATCTAGCACCGCTCTATAGCTAAGCCGATATTGCTTGTCTACTGCGGCTCGGGATGGAATCCAACTGCGGTAGCACTTGACTGTGTAGGCGCTAAGTAGAGTCGCTAAGATTAGCGCATACAGAATATTCAGAATCAGTTGTAGGTTTATCGCGGATGTTTGTTGTGATTGCAGGAAGTCATCGAAAGATGCGTCGTTGCGTAGCATATCGCCCAATAGCTGCTGTAGATTGTTCTGTGGGTCGGTAGTCATGTCCACTAGCGTTTGCTGTGGTGCCGGGTCAACAATTACCCAACCAATGTCGCGAAAGTAAATCTCAGGCCAGGCATGACCATGCACAGCCTGAATCAATAGCGATGAACCGCCGGCTTTATTGCTGGCAGGGACGGCGTAGCCGATGCCTACTCTAGCCGGGATGCCTAAACTACGAAACATATAGGTGGCGGCGAAGGAAAAATGCATGCAGTAGCCAGTTAAATCGCCAAATAAGAAGGAGCCGGCCGGGTCTGTCTCGTAGGCATGCTCGTTCTTCAGGCTGTAGATGCCGCTCTCATCCAAATAAGTCTTTATTGCCCAGGCCTTGGCAAAGGGGTCATCGGTGAACTCGGGTTTTAAATCGACGATCAAGCTCTCGGCGAGTTCTTTGTAGCGCGGGTCGTCGGGCAGTTCTAGGTATTCATCCCAGACCTCCTGCGACCAATCGGCTCTGCCAAGTTCGCCACCGAGTAGGTAGTTGAAGTCATACTCCGGCGCTTGCGAGTAGGTGTCATAGGTTCGCTTAAAGCGCAGGTTGTTCGGGTTAGCTGTGTTCTCATAGGCGATCGGACTCTCTAGGCCAAACGGTGTGCGATGCGAGATCAGCATGCCGATACTGGCACGAACTGGTGTGCGCTGATCTTCGGCCTTGGGCGGTTGATTGGTCTCGATGCGCGAGTTTGTGAAGTTCTTGATCAGGTCCTGGTCCATGTCGCTGCGTGTCGTAAAGTCGAGCAGGGTGCCATTGAACTGGGAGTATGCTGATTCGCGAAAATAGTAGGAGCCGTTTAGGGGTTCATAGTCATCCCGAAAAACGACGACCGCTACCGGCGCCTCTTTGTCATCTGCATTGTTTTCGCTATCTCTGAACGGGTTCTCACGCTCGGCACGATTGCCTGCTTGTTCTTGTCCAGTCAGCCCCAGATCGTCTGTTAGCTGTGGTGTCGGCAGCCCAAATAGACGAACATAAAAAAGCAGCGAGAAACACAGGAGCCCGAGAACGGTGAAGTGATAGGGCAGGCGTCGATGGTTATTCTCGATCATTAGCAGAGCAGCGAGGGAAAGGACCGCGCCGCATCCGAATGCCATTAGAATCGAGGAGGGATCAATGCCTCGGATCAACGCATAGTCACCGATAAGAAAGGGGCGATGGATCATGCCGTTGCGATGTGCAGACAAGGTTATAACAAAGGCAATAGCGACAAAGAGTATTTCAATGACGGCGCCATAGCTTGTGCGTTGTGCGAGGACGCGCAAGCAAACTGTGAGTGAGGCGCTGATTGCAAACCACTTGATGAACTCGCCGGTGTCGAAGGAGAACATCGGTGAAGTGAGATTCGAGAGCAGCACCGTGCTAGTGACTAGTGATGCGAGCAATAGGCCCATGAGTAGAAAGCTGAGGCTCATTAGATTGATGGTGAAGGTGCGTAGTCGCTTTAAGGGGGATCGATGAATGCCAAGGTCGATCAGATAGCAGGCGAACAGGCAGCCAATGAAGGAGGCGACGGAACCGCTGACGACGGTGGGGGACAGGCTTAGCACCCAATAACTACTGGCTATAATTGCCGCGCGCAGACTAGTCGGCAAGAAATGCTGTGTCTTTGCTGCCTTGTTGCTTGTTCTGTTCAGCGTCATTGTAATTACTCGATTTATAACTAACTAATAATCAATAAGTTACACTTTTCTAAGATTTTGATCGAAACTGAGTCCTGTTTTTCTGTCCACGACTACGGTTGATTCTACTAGTTGCCCCAGAGCGGTCAATAACTTAAGTAAATCGGCTCTGGAGCCCCCAATTTCGTTACCTTTGTCTTTTGCTGGATCATCTTGCAATAAGAGACGTTCCCATAGTTTCAGCTGTCCGGTTTCGTTGAATCCATCGGTTGCGAGTACTACTGAGAAACGACCGGGAAAACGAGAGATTGTTTTCTTTAGTTGTTCAAACCAAGGGGCGAATTCTGCTGCCGCAAATACGATGCAGTGCGCACCGGCCTGACCCGCGCTTTTTGTTAAGAACTCATCTAGACCATAGCCTAGTGGTTTATCGATAGCTCTGGATTTTGCAACGGCATCTAGCGCAGCGGGAAGCGTGTTCGCAGGCATCTCGGAGCCATCGGCAGAGAAAGCCCAGTCCTCACCTAGTGCGCCTGTCTCTAATGCAACGCGGGCGACGGCGGCAGCGGCTTCGTCGTTGTCGCTGCTTAACAGATAGGCGACAGTGCGATTACTGTGGAAGACGCTCTTCTCGGCGAGCCTAACGTTTAATTGTCGGTTGCGGGCGTACACTTTCCACATGATATTACGCACCGAGTCCCCTGGCACATAAGGGCGAATTTCCATGCGGTCACCATCGGGATCACCGGAAGGATTTGGTATGCCATCCTCCGCAGTTAACGAGCGCAGAAATGGTAGAGGTTTTACTGTGTTGATTTTTGGTAATGCGCTGCAGGAGATGTCCTGTTTCTGTTGCCAGGAATAGCGACAGAAACCGAGCACATCGGAAACTGTAAACAAGCGCGTAACGTGCTCTGTCTTACAGCGCTTCTCGGGTATGATTTCTTCGAGGAGTTTGCCATCAGGGGCGACACGAATTCGTGTCTCAACGAAGTCGGGATAGATTACTCGCCAGCTGAGTTTGACCAAAGGGAAGTAATTTGGTGCGGGAAGTCGGAAACCGGTTTCATTCGGATAGCCGGCTTCGACCTTTATAGGCTCGATTCTACTAGCGAGTTGATCGAGGCTTATCCGCACTCGACGTTGAATAAACACGCCGCTGACAACAGAGCAGAATAGGCTAAATATTAGGATAGTCAGAGCACAGATAGCCAGAGAGAAAACGATTAGGTCCATGGCGCCATAGCCGTACTCTTGCAGAGCATAGGCTGTTAATAGCAGTGTTATTAATCCCTGAAGCGTGAGGGGAAACAGCGCGATCAATCGCCTGCTCAGAGATATCAGCAATGAACTGTTGGGATTAAATTGAATTTTAAGTTTAAGTCCAGATTGCATGGATGGTTTGCGAGTTAAATGAGCATGATTGCGTGATGCTTAGCTTAGGACGCTCTGGCCAATCTCGTTGTATAGGACCTGAACGCCGGGTTAATCTTACACTCAATAGCTCCAACTATCAGAGTTAGACAGCAACCGTGACTACTTGTTGCATTTCAACTGCACTGCTGAAATGACTGCCATTAGCCTCCGCGCAGGTTAGGCATTAACTGCCTGCATGCCCTGTGCGTTGTATCTAGTGCCTTCAACTTGGTCTGCTAGCTCATCCAGTGAGGCTATCACGTCAGCACTTAAGGTTAGCTCCATCGAGGCAAGATTCGTTTTTAGGTTGGCTAGCTTCGTGGTGCCGGCAATCGGCAAGACATTATCTTGCTTCGCTACTACCCAGGCCAAGGCTATTTTAGCAGCGCTGATGCCTAGTGCTTTACCTAGATCCAGTATCTTGTCGACCAGTGCCAGGTTTGTAGCATAGGCATCGCCGCTAAAGCGAGGTTGCATCGACCCTCGGAAATCGGTCTCAGAAATTTCGCTGTCTCGCTTGAAGCTGCCTGTGAGCATGCCGCGGCCTAATGGGGAGTAGGCTACAAGGCTGGCGCCTATTTCCCGACAGACAGGCAGCACATCCTGCTCAATCTCGCGGCTGAAGATGGAATATTCGGACTGCACCGCCGTTATAGGATGTATGGCTTGCGCGCGGCGCAACGTGGCGCCGGATACTTCCGATAGGCCTATTGCACCAACTTTTCCCTCGGCCACGAGTTTTGCCATCTCGGTGACAGTTTCTTCAATGGGGGTATTGGGATCGACTCTATGCAAGTAATATAGATCGATGTGATCAGTTTGCAGTCGACGCAGAGATCCTTCCACAGCCTTTCTGCAATTTTCCTTAGAGCCATCCAAGCCGAGCGGCGCGCCTGTATCAGGGTCGCGCAGGAAACCAAACTTCGTAGCGATGCGAACTTTGTCGCGTCTATCAAAGAAGGCCTTACCTAATAAGGCCTCGTTGCGGCCAACTCCGTAGCCTTCTGCAGTGTCGAAGTGATTCACGCCTAGATCGATAGCTTCGTGTAGAAGATTTATGGCAGCAGACTCTTCGGTCGGAGGTCCGTAGAATTCGGAGAGCCCCATGCACCCTAAACCAATCTGAGTGAGCTTGATATCTGTCTGACCTAATCTTTTTTCTGCCATGAAGTTTCTCTTACTACTGGTTGAGTCTAGTAAATAAAATGGTGTGTCTTATCGCTATCGATTAACTCGATTCTCTATCAGCTCATCGACCACGTCTGGGTCGGCAAGCGTTGAAGTATCGCCTAGGCTTTCGAGCTCGTTCGAAGCAATCTTGCGCAGAATACGACGCATGATCTTCCCCGATCGCGTCTTGGGTAGTCCTGGTGCGAATTGAATAATCTCTGGTCTGGCAAAGGCGCCGATTTCTTTGGCGACAAATTTCAGTAGTTCTGCGTGTAGCTCTTCGGACGCCTCGGTGCCGGTCATTAGGCTGACATAGGCATAGATGCCCTGACCCTTAATGTCGTGCGGATAGCCGACAACGGCGGACTCGGCAACGGTTGGGTGCAGTACCAGCGCACTCTCAATCTCCGCGGTTCCAAGTCTGTGGCCCGATACGTTAATCACGTCGTCGACCCGGCCGGTTACCCAGTAATAGCCGTCGGCATCGCGTCGAGCGCTGTCGCCAGTGAAGTAGTAGCCGGGATAGGTTGTAAAATAGGTATCAATACAGCGCTGGTGGTCGCCGTATACGCTTCTAATTTGGCTGGGCCAGCTTTTACACAGTACGAGGTTGCCTGTGGCTGCGTCTTCTAACTCTTTGCCATCGGCATCGAGTAGTGCCGCCTTGACTCCGAAGAAGGGTGTTGAGGCAGAGCCAGGTTTTAAGTCAGTTACACCGGGTATGGGTGTAATCATGATTCCGCCGGTTTCGGTCTGCCACCAAGTATCGACGATAGGGCAGCGTGCATCACCTACAACATGGTAGTACCACTCCCAAGCTTCTGGATTTATTGGTTCGCCTACTGATCCTAACAATCGTAATGAGGATCGAGAGGTTTTTTTAACTGAATCGTCGCCGGCGGACATCAGTGCACGAATAGCAGTAGGTGCTGTATAGAAAATATTTACTTGGTGCTTGTCGATGACCTGCCAGAAGCGCGATGCATCCGGGTAAGTAGGCACACCTTCGAACATTAGTGTCACGGCCCCGTTCGCCAGCGGGCCGTATATAATATAAGAGTGCCCAGTGACCCAACCCACATCGGCAGTACACCAATAGACGTCGCCCTCGTGATAATCGAAGACGTATTTGTGGGTGATGGTTGCGCCAAGCAGATAGCCGGCGGTTGTGTGTAGAACGCCTTTCGGCTTGCCGGTTGAGCCGGATGTATACAAAATAAACAGTGGATCTTCCGCGTCCATGAGCTCAGGCTCGCATTCACTGTCGGCGGCCTCGGTGGCTTTGTTATAGCAAACATCGCGCTCTTCATGCCAAGGAACTTCGGCATTGGTGCGGCGTACAACGAAAACGGAATGTACATTCGGGCAATGCTCGAGTGCCTCATCGACATTAGCCTTTAAGGGAATCGTACGCCCACCGCGCACACCTTCGTCAGCAGTGATGACGCTCTGGCAGTCAGAGTCTAAAATTCTGTCTTTAATGGATTCAGCCGAAAAACCCCCAAACACGACGGAGTGTACGGCACCGATGCGTGCGCAGGCGAGCATTGCATAAGCCGCCTCGGGAACCATTGGCATATAGATGCATACGCGGTCACCTTTGCTGACGCCTCTGGCTTTAAGAGCATTCGCGAGTTTGCAAACATCCTGATGTAATTCGCGATACGTTATTTTCTTGTCGAGCGTGGGATCGTCACCTTCCCAGATGATCGCAGTCTGCTCGCCACGTTGCTCGAGATGCCGGTCGATGCAATTATAAGCAACGTTTAACTTAGCCCCCTCAAACCATTTCGTGTCGGCCTTGGCAAATCCACCGCTGGTGACTTTCTTCCAGGGTTCATGCCAATGCAGCAAATTTCCAGCTTGTTCAGCCCAGAAATCTTCGGGTGCATCTATGGAATGCTGGTACATCGTCTGGAAGCTTTCTTTATTCAGATATGTGTTGCTAGATCCGGCGTCTGAAACTGGATAGATCTTGTCTTCTGACATGGTGGATTTCCTTATCTGATAATGGCTAGCTGTGCTAACGCTGCTGGGTTTGGCGCTAGGGCCTGCAAAAATAGTAGCCAGTTAGTATGCCTCAAAGCAACTTTACGGGCAACTGTCAGGGTGCCACAGCCCTTTATTAGCAAGGCACTAGACGTATAGAAAGCTTTCTTGCTTGAGTCTATGGGCGTTGAAACCGGATGTTGTCGATCAGCCGGCTCTTGCCAACGAAAACGGCGCCAAGAATTGCTAGTTGCCGAGTATCTGTGGAGGGGGGTTGTAGCGTATTGGCATCGCAAACTTGAAAATAGTCAGGCTCTAAGGAAGCTTGTTCCAGATTTTTCTTAGCCGCTTTCTCGAGTTGCTGGAATTGGGTATCACCTTGTTGAATTTGTTCGGCACAGCTGCATAGGCATCGATACAAATTTGCTGCCTGTTCTTTGTGCTGTTCACTTAGAAAACTATTGCGAGAGCTCATGGCGAGGCCGCTTTCCTCGCGATGCGTCTCTATGCCGTGTATCGCAATATCGAGTGCAAGATCATGCGTGAGCTTTCGAATGACTAAAAATTGTTGGTAGTCTTTTAGTCCGAAGAAGGCCGCGTCTGGCTGAACTATATTAAATAGTTTAGTTACGACTGTAGCTACGCCTTCGAAATGTCCTGGTCGGCTGGTACCGCAAAAATTTTCAGTTAGACCTGGCACGTTAATCGAGGTTTGCAGTTCTAGACCGTCGCTATAAATTTCATTGACGCTAGGAAGAAATAAGCAATCACAATTTTCGCTATGTAGTCTTTCACGATCGGCGTCGAGGGTTCGTGGATAGGCGGATAGATCCTCGTTTTCTCCGAACTGCAGAGGATTGACGAAGATGCTGCAGACTATGAAGTCATAGCGATCTCTGGCCTGCCGTATTAGCTGCAGGTGACCCTCGTGCAAATTGCCCATGGTCGGGACAAGTGCAATTGACTTGCCCTGCGAGTGCGCAGTTCCGAGGATTTGCCGTAGGTCTTTAATTTTTTTTTGAGTTTGCATTGCTGTACTTGCTAGGAGTAGCTTAGAAGTTGCTAGTTAAAGCAGTGCTCATCGGCAGGGAACGACTGAGACTTCACCGCCTGGACATAGTCTTCGATGGCTCCGGGTATGCCATTCTTTGAATCGAGTAAGAAGTTCTTCACGAATTTAGGCGAGATCACAGAGACGCCTAATACGTCATGCAAGACCATAATTTGTCCTGTTGTATCCGGTCCGGCCCCTATTCCAATTACGGGAATGTCTAATGAGTCAGTAACTAACTTTCCTAAACTACGCGGCACACACTCGAGTAGCAGAGTACTTGCACCAGCATCTTCTAAGAGTTTCGCTTCTGCGATTATGCCGTCAGCCTGCTCCGTATCGCGCCCCTGAACGTGAAAGCCGCCGATTCGATTGACGGACTGAGGTGTTAGGCCCATGTGCGCGCAGACGGGAATACCGCGCTCTGCAAGTAATCTGGTTGTATTCTCGATCCATGCTCCGCCTTCGAGCTTCACCATATGCGCACCGGCGCGCATCAGCGCGGCAGCATTCTCCAGAGTTTGAGTCTCCGAGGCATAGCTCATGAAGGGCAGGTCGGCTACCAGCAGAGCGCCCTTGTTGCCACGCTTGACGCATTGCATGTGATAGATCATGTCGTCCATCGTTACAGGAAGCGTGCTGTCATGGCCTTGCAGCACCATGCCCAATGAGTCCCCAACAAGAATCACTTCGACTCCAGCATCGCCAAGAATCGAGGCGAAACAGGCGTCGTAGGCAGTCATGCAGACAAGTTTTTCACCGCGCTCTTTGATTTTGAAAAGCGTGGTTAGTGTGACATTGGCGTTGTGTGTTTGTGTGCTCATGGCTGCTTTTTAGTCGCTAGTTCTGTTGGATCTCTCAGGAAGGAGATAGTAAGGCTACAGATAGGAGTATTCAAGCCCAACCTGTTCCCATTTCCTGATCAGAATGAAACCATAGTATCCTAGTGCCCATGGATTATAAGTTATCTCTAAATGTTCAATGCCCTCTAGAGCTGTTAGAGGTTTGCCCGTCATATAAGCAAACACCGCTTGTGGAAATCTCCCCATTGAACAACATTCGACTATTTGTTAAAGACGAAACAAGCCGCATGGGGCTTGGCTCTTTTAAAGCCCTAGGTGGAATCTATGCGGTGGCCAAGTTTCTGCTTGAGCAATGGCAAGAAGAGAATGGTAGTCAGTTGCCAGTTCAGCGACTAACTGATCCGCAAGTTCGAAGCTGGAGCAATAAGTTCACTTTCGTATGCGCCAGTGCAGGGAATCACGGAATCGCAGTGGCAAAAGGTGCTGAGCTATTCAATGCAAATTGCCGAGTTCACATTGCACACTCTGTTCCAGCCTCTTTTTCTGAAAAGCTGACGACGCTTGGCGCGGCGGTGATTCGATCGGGTGAAACCTACGAGGAGAGTATGGTCGCTGCCATGAATGACAATTCAAAGGGAGAGGTCTTGCTCGCTGATAGCTCCTGGCCAGGGTATTACCACCTGCCCATGTTAGTTATGGAAGGCTATACGGTTATCGCAGAAGAAATGCGGCAAGTATTTTTGCGCGCAGACAATTGGCCTACACATGTATTTCTGCAAGCAGGGGTTGGCGGGTTGGCGGCGAGTATGGCTTTTGAGATTCGCAAAAACTGGAAACAACAACCCAGAATCATTGTAGTAGAGCCCAATGCTGCGCCTTGTCTTTTCGAGAGTCACAAGCTAGGGCGCGCTACTTCCGTCAGTGGTCCAATTTCTTCAATGGGCAGGTTGGACTGCAAGGAACCTTCACTTATTGCATTCAAACTACTCAATGAGCTCGCTGATGATTTTGTTTGCGTGAGTGATGATGACGCAAATACAGCCGCGAACTTTTTGGCCCAAAATAAAGTCGCTACCACCCCGTCCGGCGCTGCAGGTCTAGCCGCAATATTTTCAAATGCGAAGTTAAATATCGCTATCCCTGACCACTCTGCCTGCTTAGTGATTGCTACCGAAGGGAGTGTCTAAGCAAGTGAGTTCAGTGGATCAAAAGCTGATGGATGAGTTGATAAACTTCCGAAAGGTGCCTCATCAAACTCCAGAGTTAGCATTCGATGTAGCCTATCCCAGCAAGCTTATTACGAACGAGCTACGCGAAGCAGGCTTGGACATCAGCAACTGGCGTAGGGTGAAATGGCATTGTTGTTTCACTGAACAGCAGCATTATCAGTATCAGTAAATAGGGACAGGGAATCAAATTAGTATCAAGTTTTTGCTATGGGCCTATTATTTATCTATATGCTCGCTTGGCTGGACTGCTATTTCCTCTTGAATAATCATTCAAACCAGCGTAATTTCGAAGGGTAGATTCATTTAATAGAGTGAAAAAAACAGCAATTATCGGAGATTCGAGTGAACAATAGAATTCATGTCAAACTGATCCTAGCGCTTGCCAGCATCGTGACTGCTCCCCTAATTTCGGCACAAGATGATGGTTTCCCACGTACCGAGTATGGCCAGCCTGATCTGCAGGGCACCTATACGTTTCGAACGCTTACACCACTGAATCGTCCTCGAGAACTGGAAGACTTCGAAGTGCTCACGCCTGAACAGGCTACCGAGTGGGAGGAATTCGAAAATCGCCGCCAGAACCGGGACCTAATTATTGACTCGGTAGGTGGGGCCGGATATCCACCGGGTGTTATTTCTTATAATAATTTCTGGTATGAGCGAGGCGTGCAGACGATCGCCGATCGTCGAACTTCACTTATTTATGATCCGCCGAATGGCAGGCGACCGGCAGTTAATGCTGTAGGTCAAGAACGCAGAGCTGCCTATGGGCAGATGGTGTTCGAGAGTGCAGGTCCAGAAGGGCGCACCGCAGTTGACCGCTGCCTTGTAGGGTTCAATGCCGGTCCCCCGATGATCCCTAGCGCCTACAATAACAATGTGCAGATCGTGCAGACCCAAGATCACATTGTGATCTTGAACGAGATGGTTCACACAGCCCGGATAATTAGGCTCGATAGTGAGCACCATACTAAACAACTCAAGTGGGAAGGGGATTCTGTCGCGCACTGGGAAGGCAATACTCTCATTGTTCATACTCAAAATTACTATCACGACTATAACTACTCTGGCATGTCTGAGCAGGCTCAGATAACCGAACGCTTCAGCAGGTTAGATGCAGACACCTTGAACTATGATTTTACGGTTGAAGATCCACAATCATGGGACGCGACCTGGTCTGCAAAATTTCCGTTGCGCCGCGCTGGCGACCCACTCTATGAATACGCATGCCACGAGGGTAATCACGGGTTGGTTGGTATTCTTGCTGGCTGGAGACGCTATGAATCCATGGGGCTCAATGGCGACGGCTCGCCGCTGTCTGAAACCGGTACTGTCGCCACAGAAGAGTGAAGAAAGCGGGCGGAGAATTTATTCTCAGGCAGGATTCGGCGTGATCTGATCGAAGGTATGCATCAAGAAGTCTCTGAGTTTTCGCCAGTGTAGAAGGCGGTTATCTTTTTGACTGCTTTCAACGCCTCAGTCAACTGAGTGCCTGAGGCAATAGACGCTCTGCCCCAATCTTCGCTGCTTTGTGCAACGAAAGCTCTGCCCTCGGGCGACGACGAAAATTGCCCCTTATCCATCATCGGCGCATTCGGATTTATTAAATGATAATCCAGCCCAATAAGACCGGTCTCCCAGCCTACGCCAGTAGCGCCTGGGCCAAATTGGGTCCAGAATTCTGAAACCACGGCAGTATGGATGAGAGTTAGCTGGGTTTTGTTCTCTCCAGCCTCGCTAAGCTGAACTTCCAGCCAGCTGACATCGTCTTGCCACTCCCACGTAACCGAAAGAAAGGTAGGGGAGTTACATTCCCTGATTTCACCACCTGCATTGCCTTCGAATTGATAGCGACCGCCTAAGTTGAGATCGCCTGTAATGGGCAAAAACCACCGTGGTATTCGCTCGCTGTTGGTTAGCGCGCTCCACAGATCGTCAATACCCGTTGGGTAGCTTCGAGTGAGAGTAACGGTCTTTGCCGCCTTCTCATCACGGGTGACTGAGCTCACAGTCCTTTGGACTGCACCGAAATGATGATCTATATCGAAATTCATACTGCCCTCTCTATTTCGCATTGACTAATATAGTAAAAGCGTAATTATGAGTAAACACCCCAGCTATGCAATAGAGGCGATCCGCCTGTTTTATAGTCCTGTCAGTTCAACGGCCCCAGCGGTGAGGCTTCGCAGCCGGGTTGTTGAATCGTCCACATGGCGTGGCCAATTTTCCACGCGCCTTCAATCTTTATCAGGTTTAGTACATCGACCCCGCAATGGGAGAATTCGCCGTCAACGTGAAAATCATAGGGTGCCCAGAATACGGCGAGTACATCCGATATAAGCAACTCCTCGCCCCAATAGCGCTCGGTGAGTTGGGTGTCGGAGCTAAAGTTCTCAGCGACGAACCAGTTTCTTGCTGCGAATTCGTACTCCCCAGCAGTCTCTTCTCTTATGTTCAATATCTGCGCGCCTTCAACTTCAAGGCTTGCTAGCAATTCACCATTGCCTGTATTAATGCTTTCAAAGAAGTTGTCTATCACCAGCTTCACGCTCGCATACTCTGGGTGTGATTGCTGGGCGTTGCTAGCCATGCTTGCGCTTAGTAATAAGGCGATGCCTAAAACTTTGCTAGTGGTTTTTAATTCTGTTTTGTAATGTTTCATGTTGAGTTCTCATCACGTTTATATTTTTATCATTGAATCATTGAATCATTGAATCATTGAATCATTGAATCATTATCAGGAGCGAGGCGCCAATGGTGTCGTCTTGTAAATGGGAATACTCGAGAGCGACATCAAACTGCTTCTAGTTTTCTGCATCGCTCAACAGTCGCCATATGGTTGCCTTGCTCGCAGGCAGAAAAAGCAATGTACCAAGCCATCGAAAAACTGTTCTATGCATCATAGGAAATGCGCTGTGCAAAGAGGAGGGCAGGCCAAGGGCCGATGAACTTCGCGGCGATTTTCGGCCAGAAGCAATCATACATAGAGCCCGGCAGCATTGCCTGAGGACCAGGCCCACTGGAAATTGAAGCCACCAAGGTGACCGCTGACATCAAGCACTTCGCCGATAAAGAACAATCCCGGCTGCTGAATGGCCTCCATCGTTTTGGAGCTGATGCTGTCGGTATCAACGCCACCCAAGGTGACCTCAGCGGTGCGATAACCTTCTGTAGCAGATGGCTTTACTATCCACTGATTGAGTTGTCCGCCAATTGTTTTGAGTTGTTGGTCGGTGAATTCAGCCAGAATTGTTTCTGCTTGGGTAGGCCACAACAGATTCTGTAGTTCTGCTATCAGAGCCTTGCTCAGCTTCTGCTGCATGACCGTTTTCAGAAGACTTTTACCCTTCGCGTGTTTCATTTCACAAAGCCATTGATCGGCGGATAGTCCAGGTAACAGATTGAGTGTTATCGAATCGCCCGGATGCCAGTAACTGGAGATTTGCAATATCGCCGGTCCGCTGATTCCTCGATGGGTAAAGAGCAGACTTTCAGTGAATTCTTGCCCATTGCAGCTGACTTCAACTTCTGCTGATAATCCTGCAAGGCGTTCGCAGATAGCCTTGAAGTTATCGCTGAACATAAAAGGCACCAGCCCGGCCCGGCGCTCGGTAAGTTTTAAGGAAAACTGCTGTGCAATGTCGTAGCCCATGTCACTGCCACCTAGGCTTGGAATTGACAGCGCACCGGTAGCAACGACAAGAGATTCGCAACCGAGAGTGTGGGTTTCTTTCGGTTCGCTTTTGCCCCGTGCAAGCTCTAGCTGATAGCGATCTGCCTTTGTGTCCTCTTGTGCATCAATCGGGGATTGTAGCGCAGTGATACTGTTGATTTCACAATGGCTCCAAATAGTTACGCCGGCCTGCTCGCATTCGCTCTGGAGCATTGCCAGAATTTGCTTAGCCGAATCATTGCAGAACAGTTGCTGGTGCTTGCGCTGCTCAAAGTCGATGCCATGTTGCTCAACCAGCTTGATGAAATCCCACTGGGTATAGCGCTTGAGTGCAGATTTGCAGAAGTGTGGGTTGGCGGATAGGAAATTTTCAGGCTCGATGCTGTAGTTGGTGAAATTGCAGCGCCCGCCGCCGGACATTAGGATCTTCTTGCCAATCTTATTGGCTTTTTCTAGGACCAGCACCTGCCGGCCACGCTTGGCAGCAGTCAGCGCGCACATTAAACCTGCAGCGCCCCCGCCGAGCACAATCACATTACCCATTTTTGGATCCGGTCCCTTTGCTTATTATTTCGATGGAGAGTCTAACATGCACGCTATATAGCTTCATTAGGCGCTATAGTGATAGTACAGAGGAATCTATGTCGGTAACCTAGATGGGACAATTACAGATTTTATTCCTGACTCTAGTCCAAGTGGTGGCGCCAGCTTCCCCGAAGGAATTGCCGTAGATGACAATGGAGTAATTTGGGGTGCATCTGTTGGCGACCAGGTTTTCTATAAATATGTTCGAGACTAATGGCAATCTAACGACGTATCAAAGAGATCACAATGCTTTGGTTTGACCTGGCAACTGCCACTTTTGGTCGATAGCTGACACTAGTTGCATTCACAGCGCGCACAGTTAGATGATAGCCAAAATTTGAATAGCTAGCTCTAAATAAGCGAGGTCCGAGGATTGAAGTAGTGCGTACCTGCGCCGGTAGATGCTATTTGCTTAAGCAGTTGCTGATAGTCATCTTCGTTGTTAGCTAGATCTATGTCTTCGCTGTTTACTATGAGCAGCGGCGACTTATCGTAATAGTGAAAGAACTCGGCATAAGCTTCGTTTAGATTCTCCAGATAAGTAAGCTCGATGAGTTGCTCAGATTTGACTGCCCGTTTCTGAATTCTATCTAACAATATCTTAGTCGGTGCTTGCAGGTAGATAACCAAGTCCGGCGAAGGTGCATCGATAGTCAGATGGCGATAGACGTTAAGATAGAGTTCGAACTCATCGGGTTCTAGATTTTGCTGCGCGAACAGCTGGTCTTTGTCTATGAGGAAGTCTGCCACTCGCACCGGCTCGAACATATCGTTCTGACGAAGATCTTGTATCTGTTGTGTGCGCTGGAACAGGAAGAACAGTTGAGTGGATAGGGCGTGTTGCTTAGGGTTTTGATAGAAGCGATCGAGGAATGGGTTCTCCTCGCTTTTCTCGAGCAATAACTCGTAGTTGAAGGAATCGGCTAGGCGCTTGGTGAGAGTTGTCTTGCCGACTCCTATGGGGCCCTCGACTGCAATGTAGCGCGGAGCAGCCTTGCTGAAATCACCCTGAGTCATAGCTGGCTCCCTAACCTTCAGTCTTTGGCTTTGGCCTGCGTCGACCGACGTCTCTTCTTCGCCGGATCGGGCCCAGGACTTGCGCGCTGGATGATCTGACTTGTATCGCCGAGCTGGAACTGAGTCCACCATTTGCCGCGGCCGCCTAAGTCTTCACCTGCCTCTTCACGTAGCAAGAGGAAATCGTATGCGGCCCTGAATCGTGGGTGGCTGAATGAGCCTTCGATGCTGCGCTTATTGTCACGCATGAGCCTTGATTGCAGTTCCCATATCTCCTTCGCCGCGATAGTAAAGCGCTTGGGTACAGCGGTGTATTGGATCTGTTCCATCAGCACTTCCTGCGCTGCCTGTTGGAATAGCTGATGCTGATTGCCTTCGTCCGATTTCTGCGCCCTTAAGCGAAGCTGCAGCACTGGCCAGAGTAGGGCTGCGAAGAGAAATGCGGGAGTTACCGATTTGCCTTCTGCGAGGCGTTCGTCTGTATTCCTAAGTGCCAGCTCTACCAACTTGCAAGGCGGGCCGGAGAGTTTATCCAACGCGCGGAAGGTAGGTGCGAAGAGATAGACGCCAGGCCGGTAGCGGCGTAGCAATTCGAATGTCTTCTCGGCATCGCCTCCAGTCATCAATTTGATCGTTTCATCGAAGAGTCTTGCTGTTGAGATAGACTCTAATAGATGGGCCGATTCATTGATGGGCTTCTCTGTTTTCTCTTCGATGGTGAAGCCAAGCTTCGCGGCAAAACGAATTGCGCGCAGCATTCTTACGGGATCTTCTTTGTAGCGCTCAGCGGGGTCGCCTATCATGCGTATCTGCTTAGACTCTAAATCGTCTAGGCCGGTACTGAAGTCGAGGATGCGGAACTTGTCTATGGTGTAGTACAGGGCATTGATGGTGAAGTCCCGACGTAGGGCGTCTTCGTCAATATTGCCGTAGACATTGTCCCTTAGGATCATTCCAGCGGTTGAATGGGCAGATGCCTGGTTCTGAATGCGCCGCCTGGGTGCATCGTCGTCAATTTTATTTTCCGAATCATGCGGTGCGCGGAATGTTGTAACCTCAATGATCTCTCGGCCAAAGCGTAGATGTATTATTTTGAAACGGCGCCCGATGATCCGGGCATTTCTAAATAGGGACTTGAGTTGCTCCGGCGACGCATCGGTTGCTATGTCGAAGTCCTTAGGGCTTTTGCCTAGCAATAAGTCGCGCACTCCGCCGCCTACTAGAAATCCATGGTATCCAGCCTCAGCGAGCTTGTAGAGAACCTTTACGGCATTCGGTGATATCTGCTTGCGTGAGATCGGGTGATTATCACGTTCTAAAACGGTTGCGTTCTCGATACCTACGAGATCAGAGCCTGGGGTAGATTGATTCATTGTTGGTCGCACTCCGGTGCGCTGTTGGGAAGCGAAGCGAAGCTTGGTCTAGGGTGGTTAGAGGAGTTGATCACGGCTTATTTTCTTTAGTGGCACAACTGCAAAGTACGAGAGTACAAGAATACAGGAGGGTAGTGTGCGTCGGCTCTAAAAGCCCCTCAATTGAATTGAAACTAGGATTGTAAGCATAGTAGGCATGATACACGGAACGAGAGAAAACTACAGGCGAGGCGCAGTCAGAATAGGGAGTATGAGAGGAATTAGGTGTTTCGGAGGATATAATTAGGGGGTGAGTACCACCCCCCATTTGGAAGCTAGATCTTATTATTGTTATTTATTAATTTATTATTTTTATTAAGTGAGTACCTAAATCGGTACTGCATAAGTATTAAGGTGGTAATTATGAAGTTAGATGACAATCGTCAAATCCAGACTACAACCCGACCTTTTTATTATTTAGCGCACTAACCTTAGTTTTCTAACTCAGTAATGCTATTTTTGTTTTTATTAAGATTTATTATTATTGTTTATTGTTATTATTATCTGTTACTACAAAGCACTTACTGTGCCAACAAGACTAAATTGTTATTTATCAGTGGCTTAGATTTTCATAAATCAGTAATCAAATCCTAAATTCCCATTTTTGTTACTGATATTCCCTGATTGGTTGGGTAAAAGGGTAGCGGTAACAAATCACAACCCAGCTCGCGTGACAAGCTCAGGCTAGCGGTATGCTTGTTACTTAGGGTTGTAGCAGCCGGTAGAGTAAGTTCGGTGCTATTTGAGGGGAGCTGTTGACGCCAAGTAAATGGCGATTTCTGTTGCTTTTTTAGCTTTAGTGTTTCTTCTTGCGGGGAATGCCAAAGCGCTGGCGACGCTCCCAAAGACACTTGCGGCTTATGCCTAATTTTTTCGCAAGCTGGGTCTCATTCATGGCGTCCTGATGCTCAAGAACGAAGCGCTGGAAGTAGTCTTTTAATGAGAGCTCCTCGATTGGGCTGGGGAGTATTCTGTAGGTTCTGTAAATCCGACTTCTGAGCTGTGGTCAGCTTCTCTTCGTCGTCTATAGCAAGAAGCTCTTCTGAGATTTCCAATTCTTCGGCCAGCACAACAGCGCGTTCTATCGCATTTTCCAGCTCACGCACGTTTCCAGGCCAGCCATAATTGAATATGGCGCGCCTAGCACCGTCGCTCAGTTTGAGCATCTTGGTTTTAAGGCGCTTACAGGTGCGTTGCAGAATGGCTTCACCTAATTCGAGTATATCGTCACCGCGATCTCTAAGCGGGGGATCAGGAGTGTCATCACATTGATGCGGTAATAGAGGTCTTCACGGAAGTGTCCATCTACGACCAATTGCTTGAGGTCACGATGGGTAGCAACGACTAGGCGCACGTCGACTTTCGTTGACTGCACAGAGCCGACCTTGCGAATCTCGTTTTCTTGCAGGACTCTGAGCAGTCTGGCCTGAGCCTCGAGTGGTAGCTCACCAATTTCATCTAGGAATAGCGTGCTGCCATTAGCGGCTTCGACTAAACCTGTTCTGGTTG
>CASQMQ010000046.1 GCA_949430125.1 uncultured Pseudomonadales bacterium | reverse complement strand
TAAACCAAAACTCGAAGCTTTGGGCGTGGACGGGGTGCTGAAAGACCTAGAAGATGTTCTTTGGTTTAGATAGCCAGGCTCAATAAAGCTTCGATGCTTTAAAGAATTCTAACAAGCCATATAAGGAGAGGCCCATATCTCTGTGATACTTATAGAAGCATCCGTCAAGTTCTTGTCTAGAGAAGTGGCCAAAAATTGGAGCGGGAAACGAGATTCGAACTCTCGTCTAGAGGTATTTGAGTGCTTTTGATGCCTTTATGATTTCTTTGCAAGCTGTTGAGTTTAATAGCTTTTTATTGCAATCGGATCATAAAAGCATCTTCAGGAATCATACAGATACACGTGTGAAAGTGGGACAAAAAGTGGACAGCTTTCAGGATTTTTGTCTCTACCGCCCTAATAAACCACGCCGTCACGCAATAATGGATCTGAAGAAAAGTTGCCACCAAGCAGCCCAGTGCCTCCTGCGGCAGATAGTCCAGGGGGTAAATTGAAGCCCTCTCCTGCCGCTCTTATCCAATCTGGCCTATTCCTCCCCGTATTGATCCCCTTCATTGCTCCGGGTCTGTAGAGATTCCTAGCCCCCAATAAGCCGCCGACTCCAGCCTCCATTTCAACAAGATATGGTAAGCCCATCCCTTCAACATGCCCCGATGGCGAAATTGATAGACGCAAGGGACTTAAAAGCCGTAGTGAAGCCGCGTATTTAGTGTTACACAGCTAGTGGGGCGCCTATTTATCCCTTATGATCCCTTATAATTCCAAAAGGATCTCTACAGGCCTTATAAACATTGAGCCTGGGTTGTGCAGGCTCCTGCATAAGATGGCTCTTCCCAACGTTAGATGGCTTTGGTTCTTCAAGAGGGGGGGCTTCCTGCTTCTGTAATCAGAACTTATTTCCCTGCTAGTTTATCAAATACGGCGAGAGTTTTCCCATCAACTCCAGCATCTTTTGCATCGTTTCTTATGGTTTCATACTTATAAGGGAAAAGAGCTTTTTTTCGAGTATGGGAGAAATAAACAATAAAACCCCATAAATTGAGAGACACACAAAGTACCAAAATTTCAGGTCTTATTAAATCCCAAAAAAAGATGAGCATAACAATTTGAAGGGTGGTTTCTGGTTTAGTTAGAAACAGAACATTAAAGCCAAGTCTGCCTGGAAGTATCGTCATCCAAAGCAACATCATAATTAATGCTAGACTGACAAAAATTAATTCAAGTTCAAATCTCGTTACAGCTCCTTCTAAAATGCCATTCAATGCTATAAATCCTAATAAAAAACACACCGAAGCATGCATTTTATAACTAACAGTCTCTTTCATAAATAAGTAGCTATTAGATTTACCATTCTTTTTAACCCACGGCTTAGCATCGGCAAATGAATCAAATATTTCATATAAGCCAATACCCATATAGACTATAAACTCTATCCATAAGACTATTTTAAGAGTTAAGGTTAATTCTAATAGTTCAGTTGCATTCATGTCTTAAGCTCCCCTGAGAGACTTTAAATGTAAGCATTAGCAGCAACAGAAAAGCAGAGTAGAATTATTGTTGTAAGTAGTTTGTTCATAATCCTAAAAATCTACTCGAGCTAACGCGATACCACTTTCACCAGCTACCGCATAAAGCAGATAAACTACTTCATCTTCAACATAGATAGCAGGGTCGCGTAATTGATTTAACTGACCATAGGCAGTTGAGCGTACTGAGGGTTCGATGGGAGCATCAGCTCCTTCCCAATCATATTCTGCACGCAATACTTCGACTTCAGGGCTTTCTTGCCAATCATTCCAATCGTCAGTTAATTCAATAGTAGAAAGCATTATAGTTTCTGGAGCATCGCCAACTCGCGTCCAAAACACATGAAGGAAATTTTCGCGGATCACGACTGCTGAATGACGCATTGTGGACTCGAACAGCAAAGGACCGGTCTCAAAATCTGTTAGCCCGTTAGCAGATCGGTAAAATTGACCTGGCATTGCAATAGTGTAAGTCATGCCGGCATGTTTAAAAGCTCTGACATAGGTCCGGCCGATATTTCCCGGTAGCGTCGTAAAACTAATTCCATCTACAGAAGTTGCCACGCGGGAATGCTGTTGAGCTGCTGCTTCTAGCCCATGGAAATACATAATAATGCGTTGATTTTCCTCATCCACATGGACATCGGGTGAGGCGATATGCGGTTCAGTTAGTTCTAGCGCATAATCGTGAGACACTCTGACTCCACTCGCCTCTCTGCTCGCCACTAATTCGGCAAGTCGTTCTTCAGCAATTGGTGGACGAGTGGTAGCGAAAAACGAATCTTCAATTTTCATTGAGCCAGGCTCATGAATCTGCCATGGGCCAATGATGTTGTCAGCATAAGCAAGGCGAATATAAAGACCTTTGTGGTCAGCGAAGTAAAGATAATAATTGCCGAGGCGATTAGATACCCATTCAGGCACTTTGATCATTGATGGACCCTGAATGTTGATGCCCACACTAGGGTGAATGTCGGGACCAATTAGAGGACGATCTAACAGTCGTGTCACTTTCACATTTCCCAGCTCAGGTTGTTGAGCATTCAGCGAGAGAGAGGGAATACTTAGCAAGAATATTAATAGAAAAAAGAAACAAGGGCGTATAGCTTTTTTAGAAATTTTCATTAGTTTCTCCTTAATTAGTGTCCCGGAAAACTGGCTTAGAATGTAAATGCTGCCAGCAAAATTACATATACACATAGTAGAAAATTTTATGGAATCTTTATCTCAACTTTCTGTTTAATTTTTTTGTCATTTACAGTAGCAGAAAAGAAAATAGGGTTATTGTCCATAAGCAACAATATACCTTCTATTTTTTGAATTATTATATTACCGATTCAGGTATATAAAAGCCCATTTCAATAAACCTCGGATAAACCTGTTGCTGTGTATCAACATATAGAAAATGCTCGGCATACTAAGGCAACCGAACTGCTATCCAGGGGAGTGAATCCAGCAAAAGCTGCCAAGCAATTAGGACATGATAAGGAAACTTTCTTAAAGACCTATGCCGATTATTTACCGGAATACGATGGCGGCGATGCCAGCTTAATGGAGTCGGATTTTGCGAACCTGTAGATCAAAAGTCGGACAAAAGTCGGACGAACGCCCTTTTCGACCCTAGTGATAAGTTAACCCATTGATTTAATTGATAAAATAATGGAGCGGGAAACGAGATTCGAACTCGCGACCCCGACCTTGGCAAGGTCGTGCTCTACCAGCTGAGCTATTCCCGCGTTTTGAGGTGTTAATCACTCTTGAGTATCGCCTGCAAAGCTAGGAAGTACGCTTGCTGGATCCGCTACCCGAAAGAGGCGCTTATTCTAATGCCTAAGTGCCCCAAGTCAAGCTGAACTGAAGGCTTTCTGGCATTTCTTACGACTTTGGCTGCAGTTCGCTCCAGCCCGCTCGAAAATACTGCATTGCTGAGCTAATACTCAGCACGGCGGCGAGGTAAATTAGGCCGTAGCCCAGCATTAACAACCACTCCGGCAGGTTTGGATTAGCCAACAGGAGAATAATGATGGCGAGCATCTGTACCGTGGTCTTAAGCTTACCCGAAAATTTCACCGCTACCTTGTCTCTAAGACCTTTCGCCGCCATCCATTCGCGCAGCGCGGATACTAGTATCTCGCGAGCGATTATGATGCCTGCGGCAAGCAACAGTGGCGGGTAGATCGAAACCAGCATTATAAGGATGATCGCCACTAGCAGCTTGTCTGCAACGGGATCCAGGAAGGCGCCAAATTCAGAGGTCTGATTGAGCTTGCGCGCCAGAAAGCCGTCCAGCCAATCGGTCAGGCTCGCGATCGAAAATAGGATAGCCGCTAGCAAGTGGCTCGATTGCGTGTCCATATGGTAGCAAGTGATAACCACCGGAATGAGGACGACTCGACTAAATGTAGCAATATTTGCCCAGTTCATAGTACTTTTTTCTTACTCCTTCGCTGGCGTGCCTAGCACTCTAAATATTTTATTATTTGATTACAGAGTGTTGTACTCTAAAAGAGAAGCGAATAAGAGCTAACATCCTAAGTTTTGCGATAACTCTGAAGTTAGCGGGATCAGCTGTTATGCAAGTATTCATATACGTCTTCGGCCAATTTCTTGCTTATCCCAGTAACTTTTGCAATTTCTGACTCGCTGGCCTTGCTGATCTCCTGATGCCCGCCGAAATAGCGCAGCAAATCGCGCCTGCGTTTCGGCCCTAAGCCAGGTATTTCCTCTAGCGTAGACTGCTTGCGGGCCTTGGCACGCCTAGCCCTGTGGCCGGTGATGGCAAAGCGATGGGCTTCGTCTCTTACCTGCTGCAGCAGATGCAGAGCGCCAGATTCAGCGGGTATGACGATCTCCTTGAAGCGTTCATCCTTGAGCAGGAACAGAGTCTCCTGTCCCGCGCGTCGGCTTATACCCTTAGCGATCCCTAGCAGCTGAATACTCCGGCAGCTGAAACTTCTCCATGATCTTCTTGGCCTGGGTGAGCTGACCCTTGCCGCCGTCTATAAGCAGGATGTCTGGGATCTTGCCTTCTCCCTTGGCAAGCCGCGCGAAACGGCGATCTAGCACCTGCTCCATCGCAGCGTAGTCATCGCCCCCAGTTATTCCCTTGATATTGAAGCGCCGGTAATCGCTCTTCACCGCCCCGTTCTCATCGAACACTACGCAGGAACCTACGGTGCCCTCGCCTGAGGTATGGCTGATATCAAAACACTCTATGCGGTTTGGAATAGACTTCTAGATTAAGAGAGTCTTGTAAATCTTTGAAACGTTTATAAATATTTTGCTTATTGCTTACGTAAGCCTGTAGCGATTCACGGGCATTCGTCACTGCTAGCTGCAGCCATTTAGCGCGATGGCCACGCACACGCATCGAAAGCTTTACCTTGCGCCCAGCCACGTAGGCCAAGGCGTCCTGCAGCCCTTCAGCGTCCTCGAGCACCGAGGGCACAATGAGCTCTGCTGGAATACTGGCCGCCTTGTCATCGCCTAAGTAGGACTGTGCCAGAAAGGCTGAAATCAGCTCACCCTCGTCTTCCGCTAGCTTGAAGCGCGGATAGAAGTTCTTGCTGCCGATGATACGGCCTGCTCGGACATAGATGACGTGGACGCAGACGTAGGACTGTAGGATCTCGGCAGCCACGATATCCGCATCATCGCCCTGGTTGGCAACGATCTGGTCTTCCTGCATGCGCCTGAGCCCCATTATCTGGTCTCGCACCACAGCCGCCCGCTCGAAGTCCTCTTTCTCCGCTGCCGCCTCCATATTCGCGGTCAACTCCTTGACCAGGTGGTTACTCTTGCCCTGCAGGAACAGAGTCGAATAGTGCACGTCCTTCGCATAGTCCTCGGTGCTGATAGCCTTCACGCAAGGAGCCGTGCAGCGATCTATCTGATACTGCAAACAAGGCCTTGATCTATTGTTAAAATAGCTGTCTTGACATTGTCTTACCTTAAATACCTTCTGTAATACTTGAAGTGTTTCGCGCGTGGCATTAGCACTAGGATAGGGACCGAAAAAGCGCCCCGCTCGCTTGCGACTGCCACGATAGAAGCCCAGCCTTGGATAATCATCCTTACTGGTCAGCAGGATGTAGGGATAGGACTTATCGTCACGCATCTGAATGTTATAGGTTGGCCGGTGGCTCTTGATCAGTGTCTGCTCTAAGAGCAGTGCCTCGGTCTCGCTGTTGGTGACGGTAATCTCGATATTTTGGATCTTACTGACCATGGCCAGCGTCTTGCTGTTCAGGCCGGACGCCCTAAAGTAGCTGCCTACCCTGTTCTTCAGGTTGCGCGCCTTACCCACATAGATCACCTCACCTGCCTCATTCAGCATGCGATAGACGCCAGGACGACTACTGAGATGCGCGAGGAAGTGTTTATGGTCAAATGGCTTACTGACTTCTGCGGACATAGTCCTGCTACAACTGGGCGGTTAGCGGCATTGGGGTCGATTGACTTAGATTAAGGGCAGGTTAGCCGATGCTGCCCGCAGTCTCAACCGCCGGCTAACATTGACTCTAAGGTATTTGCTAGCTCTAAGAAAAACGAAGTAAAGCGGGGCAGACCATCATATTTGCAAGTATCGTCAGCCAGACCATACTTAACAGCGAGTATCGCCAGCTCTACATCGCTGCGTATGCCTAGCCTCTCGAAGATTTGGTAGCGATCCCGCTTAAACCGTCTTAGGGCTTAGCTCCAAATAAGTCGATATCTGACTCCCTTTTTTGCCATCGGTCAACATCTGTCCAATCTGCAACTTTCTGCGGGAAAGCTTGTCGCACAAGCCCCCCCTATCTTCGCCGAAGGGGGCTGCGGCTAAGCGGAAGCGACATTGGGCGTGACATAATTTGATGCGAGGCACAAACTGGAGAATCTAAAACGGGAACTAGGCACACTTCTGAAGTTTAAACTGCAAACACGCCGAATCGATTAAAGCTTTTTAGAAGTATCAAAGCGCAGGAAAGAGGTTAGATGATCTGAACTTCAGTCTGCAAGACTATGCCGAAGCTCTGCAGAACCGAGCTGCTCATCTCTTGAGCAAGAAGCACAACATCCTCGCCCGATGCATTGTCGCGGTTCACTAACACCAGCGCATGATCCTCATGAACTGCCGCACCCCCTCGGCGCCTGCCTTTCCAGCCCTTTTGATCCAGCAACCAGGCAGCTGGCACCTTTACCAGGTCGGCATCCTCAGTATTCCAAGCTGGAAGTTCCGGATAAGATTCACGCAGGCTCAGTAACTTCGCCTTAGAAACAAGAGGATTCTTGAAGAAGCTCCCCGCATTACCAATCTGTTTGGGGTCAGGCAGCTTGCTGCTGCGAATAGCGCAAATTGCATCGAAGACGCTCTGCGGCGTTACTTGCTGCCCAGCAAGCACATCTGCCAGACCAGCGTAGCCTATCTCTAGCGCTGGCTCTAAGGCGAGCTGCAGCGTCACTGAGAGAATGACCAACTTCTGCCCTGGGTCCTGCTTAAAGATGCTATCGCGGTAAGCGAACTGGCAGTCTGCCTTACTCATGTGCCGGATCTCGCCAGTCTTTAAATCGAAGGCTTCTAACTCCACGAAGAACTGATCCAACTCAACACCATAGGCTCCGATGTTCTGGACCGGAGCGGCACCGACAGTGCCAGGAATAAGCGCTAAGTTTTCAATGCCATACAGGGAATTTTTCAAGCAATACCTAACAATTTCATGCCAGCTCTCCCCAGCAGCGGCTCGCAACATACCTGCACCAGGCAGCATCTGCCTGCCCCGATTGTTCATATACAGAACTAAGCCCGGGTAGTCGTTTATAAATAACGTATTACTGCCCTGGCCGAGGACCAACACAGACAAACGATTCAATGCAGCAAATTCACGCGCTTGTCGCAGATCGCTGGGATCTTGTATGTCAGCGAAGTACGCGGCCATCTGACTCACACCAAAACTGTTGTAAGGGGTGAGGTCGACCTGTTCCTGAATCTCAAATACCACAGCTATTGCTCCGTCTTCGTATTGGGCAGCTCTCGTTGTAGCTCCTCAAGTAAACACTGGCATGCGTCTTCGACTAGGTCCAACACCTTCTCGAAGCCTGGCTCTGCATCGCCGACATAAGGGTCCGGCACAGACTCTATTGCATCATTCGAAAAGGATAACAGCAACTGCACCTTTGCCTTGCAGCCGCTGGGAGCGGCGCTTTCTAGGTGATGCAGATTGTCTACGTCCATGGCCAACACGTAGTCGAACTCCTGAAAATCATTAGCCCTAACTTGCCTGGCCACCTGCTCTTCCAGGCTATAACTACGGCCCTCTGCTGCTACAATCGACCTTTGGTCCGGGTGATCGCCAATGTGATAGGTGCTAATTCCTGCAGAGTCAACTTCAATAAGTTTACTTAAGCCTTTATTTTGTATTAATTTTTCTAGAACCCCATGTGCAGTAGGTGAGCGACAGATATTGCCAAGGCAGACCATCAAGATCTTGAACTTGCGACTTTGATTTGCCACATTTTGGCCAGCGTTCATTGACAATTTTGCGAGCCCTAAGCCTTGTCAGCGTTGACGTGCGCACGCACGAGTTCTAAATCTCTCTCGGTGTCGACACCCGGAGGAATGCTTTGGCTGGACACAGCCACATGAATCCCTACTCCGTTGTACAACGCCCTTAGCTGCTCTAGCTTCTCGGTCACCTCAAGCTCACACACTGGCCATTCGACAAATTGATTAAGCACAGCAACCCGATAGGCGTAGATGCCAATGTGCCGGTAGCAGTTATTTGCAGAGGCGCTGCCCCGCCAAGGAATCGTAGCGCGGCTGAAATACAGCGCGTGCCCCCGATTATCGATCACTACCTTCACACTATTGGAATCACAGATCTCTTCCTTGTCAGTAATGGCCTCGCAAAGCGTGGCGATGCCAACTTCAGAATCTTGTTGAAGGTTTTTCGCTACCTGATTGATTGCACCAGGAGGAATTAGAGGCTCATCCGCCTGAACGTTGACCACCACAGCGGATTCTGCCATCTGCAATTGGTCGCTCACTTCTTGAATTCGATCGGTGCCGGATGCATGAGAGCTAGATGTCATGCAGACAAATGCGCCGAACTCCTGCGCCGCCTCTTGGATCCGCACATCATCGGTAGCGATGATTACTCTATCTGCCTGACTCTCAAGAGCGCGCTCGTAGGTATGCTGCAGCATCGGTTTGCCACAGATATCCAGAAGCGGTTTTCCCAGCAGGCGCTGCGCAGCGTAGCGGGCCGGAATGACGACGCTAAAACTCATCGGTACTTCTCGCATTCTTCCCCTGTGAGCTCCCTAGCTTGATTACTGAGCATCACCGGCACATCATCTCGAACTGGATATGCCAATGCGTCAGCCAGGCAGATTAATTCCTTCGCCACCTGATCGTATTGCAATTCACCCTTGCACAAAGGACAGGCAAGGATAGTTAAAAGTTTTTGGTCGAGCATAGAAGGACTCCTGGTTCTTCGTAAAGACGAAGGGAATAAACCAGCTACAGCTTTTAGTCTAAGGGATTATTTCTAAAGAATGGAGACTTGTCGAATGTCTTCGATGAGACGCTCGACAAATTGACTCTCAAGATTCACTTCTACCGATAGATACCAAAAATTGTTTTTGGCGAACTGGCGACATTTTACCGCATCCTTCTCTGTCATTACGACAGGTTGATGCTCATCAATGCTATGTTGCTTAAAATCGGCTGCGGTGAAGTTGTGATGATCGGGAAAAGTGAAGGTCTCTAATTGGTATGGCAAGCGCTCCAATAACGCGTAGAAGCGCTCCGGATTGCCAAGCGCGGAAACTGCCTGCAGCTTGTTGCCCGTGTTAAATGGCGCTCCAGCAAAAGGTCGCTTCTCGCCGCTGACCAAATTGACGAGGGTGCGCGGCTCCAATTGCATCCTGCTAGCTCTCGCCAGTTGTGGGATTTCTCTCGCAGGTTCGCCGTTTACGACGATGTGTTGAACCTCATTCAGACGATACATCGATTCCCTAAGCGGGCCAGCAGGAATGCAGAAACCATTAGAGAAAAGCCGCTGACCATCTACGACCACGATCTCAAGATCACGATACAACTTGTAGTGCTGCAAGCCATCATCACTGAGCACCACGTCCACGTCTTCGCGAAAAAGCAGAGCGTGCAATGCCGCACTGCGATCCGGATCGACATACACCGGACAGCCAGTCTTTTCTGCGATAAGAAATGCCTCGTCACCGGATTGGCTAACATCGCTGTCACTATTGACCGCAAGAGGATAGCCTGGCGCGTGCCCACCGTAGCCGCGACTGACGATGCCGGGCTTGAAGCCTTGCTTCTGCAATTCTTGAGAGAGTGCGATCAGCAAGGGTGTCTTGCCGGTACCACCGAGTGAGATATTTCCGATGACGATGAGAGGGGCTGTTAGATCAGCTGGACGTTTCTTCGATTGTTGAGCTGCCCTGCGAATAATCGTCAGCGCTTGAAACAATGCAGAGACTGGCCATAACAAAATCAGCCACCTTGCTTTTTTATGCCATGCCCTTTCTAGAAAACTCATTCAGCTGCTACCGAAGCATTCTCCGAGAACTGCTTCGCGTGAAGCCTTGAGTAATTCGCCTTCTTAGCAAGCAATTCCTCATGAGTGCCAGACTCTATAATTTTTCCCTGCTCTATAACTAATATCAAGTCGGCGTTCTCGATTGTCGACAGCCTATGAGCTATAACAAATGTAGTCCTTCCCTTGCGCAGGGTATCTAACGCTTCCTTTATGCGCATCTCCGATTCGGAATCCAGCGCCGAGGTAGCCTCGTCGAAAATCAAAATAGGCGCGTCCCTAAACAGAGCCCGAGCAATTGCAATGCGCTGGCGCTGACCACCGGACAACAACACGGCGTCGTCACCAACCAGCGTGTCCATCCCTTGCTCTAACTGTTCGATGAACTCCATCGCGTGCGCATCGCTGGCTGCCTTGCTTGTCTTCTCATGATCGATCACATCCTCACCATAGGCGATGTTCTCTTCTACCGTGCCATTGAATAGCACAACCTGCTGAGAGACTAGAGAAATGTTTTCACGCAAACTATGTAGCTTCAAATCCTTCAACGGCACGCCGTCTAGCGTTATCTCACCCTGCTGAAAGTCATAGAATCGAGTAATGAGACTCACCAGACTGGACTTGCCACTACCAGACTTTCCGACTAGCGCGATCGTCTGCCCAGGCTGTGCAACAAAATTAATATCCGCCAGTGTCTGCGCTCCATCTTTGTAAGCGAAGCTCACATTTGTGAATTCGATACGTCCCTCTGCCCTATCCAACACCTTAGTGCCTGAGTCTTTTTCCATCTCCTCGTCTAGTAGTTCAAAGATGCTCGCCGCGGCTGAAAGACCGCGCTGGATCACGGCGTTGATCTGTGTGAGCTGGCGGATAGGTTTTGCCAGCAAACCGGCCGCGCTTAGAAACGCCACGAAATCGCCTGAAGTATTGTTGGCGAAAAACTCCGGTGACATAGCGAACCAGACCAATGCTGCTATCGCTGTACTGACTATCAGCTGGACCAGCGGTGTGCTCGCGCTGCGTGTGAGCACCATCTTCATATTTTGCACGCGATTCTTCTCACTCGCCGCAGACAGCCTATTACTCACATGGTCTTCTGAATTAAATGTCCTAATCACGCGATGACCCTTGATTGATTCAGTAGTAATCTGCGTCACATCGCCCATGGAATCTTGTATCTGCGTGCTATAGCGGCGGAATTTCTTAGACGCTACCGAGACGACCTTGCCGACGACCGGCGCGATAATCAGAAAGGTAAGGCTGAGCTTCCAGTCCATGTACATCAGATAGGCAAGCAGCCCGATCACAGTGAAGCCTTCGCGCACTAGCACGGCCACGGCATTGCTTGCGGCACCGGTAATCTGCGTAACGTCAAAAGTTAGTTTAGAGACGAGTCGTCCCGAGGAATTATTATCGAAGTAACATGCAGGCAAGCGAATTAGCCGGTCGATCAGTTCGCAGCGTAGCTTGTGAACTAAGTGATTTGATATGCCCGCTAGATAGTAGCTACCCATGAAGCCACCAAGTCCGCGAACGGCCGCCAAGCCGATAAACGCCAACGGGCTCAATACTCGCAGAGCCGCATAGTCCTCAGCAGCAATTGCATCGACGGTCCAACCCAGCCACCACGTCGCGGCAGGCACGGTAAGCGCAAAGATGACATAGCCAAGCATGGCCGTGACAAACAGCATACGGTGTGGAAGCACATAGCTAAATAGCCGACTGTAAAGACGCCAACTCT
>CASQMQ010000045.1 GCA_949430125.1 uncultured Pseudomonadales bacterium | reverse complement strand
CATCGAAATCCTGCAGATGACTCATTAGCCATTCATCGATTCGATCATGCATCAGTATGACCTCGATGCCTTTCTTCCGGAAAATCTCAAGGTGAGGGCTATTACGACCAGCTTTTGCAGAATCTGCAACAAGATAATAAATTTTCTCTTGATCATCTTTCATACGCGAAACGTATTCGTCAAGGCATTGATCTTGTGCGTCTGCCTCCGAATGCGTGGTTGTGAACTGTAAGAGTCTCGCTACTTTCTCTTTGTTTGCAAAATCTTCAGCGGGGCCTTCTTTCAATGCCTGGCCGAACTCATTCCAAAAACCGAGGTACTTATCTTTATCTTTCTTGCGCATTTTCTCCAGCATGTCCAAAGCACGCTTGGTCAACGCACTACGCATAGAATCTACTACAGGATCTTTCTGCAGGATTTCGCGAGAGACGTTGAGAGAAATGTCATTCGAATCTACGATACCCTTCATGAAACGTAGATAGAGCGGCAAAAATTGTTCCGCATCGTCCATAATGAAGACACGTTGGACATATAGCTTTAGCCCGCGCGCTGAATCTCTGTTCCACAAATCATAGGGGGCACGAGCCGGCACGTAGAGAAGACTAGTGTATTCCAGCTTACCCTCGACCTTGTTGTGACTCCATTCAAGAGGGTCCTCGAAGTCATGGCTCACAGACTTGTAAAACTCCTTGTACTCGTCCGCTTTTACATCCTTACGGGGACGAGTCCAGAGTGCTTTCGCTTCGTTGACAGCCTCATACTCTACCGCTTTCTCTTCGTCTTTCTTGTCCTCGCCTTCTTCCTCTGCATCGGGGCTTCCCATGTCTTCCTTCTGCATGAAAACCGGAATAGAAATATGGTCGGCGTATTTCTTTACGATACTGCGCAAGCGATAGCTCTCCGCGTATTCCTTTTCCTCTGTCTTCAGGTGCAATGTAATCTCTGTACCAGAGGTTGCCTTAGCAGTAGCCTCGAGTGAATAGTCTGCCTCACCCTCGGATATCCAGAGCGTGGCTTCGTCTTCAGGGGTACCTGCTTTGCGGGTCCGCACCTCAACCTTGTCTGCGACGATAAAAGCCGAATAGAAACCAACACCGAACTTGGCCAATTAGCTGGGAATCCTTCCTTTGATCACCTGTTAGAGTCTCAAGGAATTGTGCTGTTCCCGATTTGGCTATCGTGCCGAGGTTGGTGATCACCTCGTCTCTCGTCATGCCGATGCCGTTATCGCTGATGATGAGAACATTCTTCTCAGTGTATCGAAATCGATCTGCACCTTCGGCTCCCCGCCACTTTCCAGCAGCTCAGGCTGCGAAAGCGCCGCGAAGCGTAGTTTATCCGCTGCGTCGGAGGCATTCGATATCAGCTCCCTCAGGAAGATCTCCTTGTTGCTGTAGAGAGAGTGGATCATCAAGTGAAGCAACTGCTTGGCTTCTGTCTCGAATCCCCTGGTTTCCGCTTTCTGTGCTGCCATGTACCTATCCTCGTTATGTTCGCTAGCTAAGTCGAAATCTCGACCCATAAAAAAACCCAATCTGCAGCATTAACTGCATGATCGGGTCTTTAAATGGGGGCTTTTAGCCTAGGAATTCAAGCTCGCGCCTTCGTTCTTAAATACTGCTAACGATTGACTGGAATTGGAGGGTATGGCCGATAGAAATCTATAGCATCCTCTTTGCGGCCTGCAATTGTGTTGTATGTAAGTGCGCCGCCCATCTATTGCGCGCATAGGAAATCTCGCGCCGACTCGCTAGCACGCTCATCGCCTATGATCGGCTGCGTCTGTTGCCGCCTCTTGTAGCGGCGTCGAATTCACGCAACTCTAGACGGGCCCTTGATAAGAAACATCAGCGTATCGGAGCGATCACTCAGCTCTCCCTTCGTCGAGCGCCGACTGCAAACGCTTCTGCAGCTGCCTCATAGTCATGAAGCACGTACTGGATGTAACCTAGTGTGTCGTAGGCGTCGCCTGTCTCATCGGCTTCTGCCGCGGCCATTGCTGGTTCGAGCGCGCTCTCGTATTCGCTCGCCATCAGAGTGCATCTGCGTGAGGCGTGTTAAGTTCTCCTCGTCTGTTTCGACGAGCTCCTTCTCCATACCCTCTGCGAGTATCTTGGCTTCCAGTGTGGGGTATGTCTATTCCCGCGAGAGGATTGTGAGCCAGGTTGATGTAGCGCGTAGTCATCGTCCAGCATCCCTTTCAGGTAATAGAGGTTCAATGCCTGCACACCACGGTCATCTAGTTCCAAGCTGGAATAGATTGCACTCAGATTCTGCCAGTCAGCCCTATCATCAAAAAGCACTATCATGGTCTTGGTAAGGTCTAATGCGGACTGATAGTCTTCCAGCGTAAAGTAGATACCATTTAGATAAGAATAGTCATCTCTGTCGAGAGTTTCGCCTGTCGCGAGCATTAATTCCATGCGATCAATCCAGAATGGCTTAGCCTCTTCGAATTCTTCGAGTTGGTAGTGCGCGTAAGAGAGACCACGATAAACGATTTCGTCTTCTTCCACTGACAAGTTACGCCATTCCTGATAGTTGTCGATAGATCCCTGCCACTGCTCTTCAGAAGCTAAAAGTTGCCCAAGAGATCTATGAGTTCGAAGCCGCTGGTCTTCACGCAGCGTCTCAATTAACAGCATCTCTTCAAAAATGCCAATGGCGCCTAGGTAATCTTCAGTATTGAGATAATAGTTAGTGTAAAAACTAAGCAGTGTTGATTTTTCAAAATCATTCATGCGCTCGAAGCGACGCTCACGAAGTTCATCCAATTCAGCCTTTGCGCCCGCATAATCTGGTTCGTCTTCTTCGTCTTCAGGCTGCAACAATTCCTGAATTTCGGAAATGGCACGCAAGACTGCGGGACCGAGCGTACCAGAGGTTCTAGCTGCTGGTGGAGCTCGTTGCTCCTCTCCTGCATTCACATACTGCATGGGCAGCATAATGCCACTAAGTACAGCTACCAGAAAACCTAGCCTAAGCTTGTTAAGTAGTCGCATGATTAGTTGTCCTCGAGTTCATAACGGAACACGTACTGCACATCTTCCACAGCAACTCCTTGTCCATCGACAACGCGCGGCTGGAATTTAAACCTACCAGCGGCTCGAATTGAAGATCGATCGAACATTGATGATGGTTCAGCGTCTACGACTACAATTGAGTCTTCTTCAACATTACCAAGACCATTTACCGTAAAGCTAACTAAGCACCATCCTTCAATGCCACGCTGCGCTGCTCGAGTAGGGTATTGAGGTGCGATTGCTACCAGAGGTAACATGTCTCCGTCTGTAGCAGATATCGATGCGTTACTCAGTTGCAGACCAGTATCTATTTCTATTGATGCGCGCTCGATATTAAGAGATGGACCATCAGATAGATTTACCTGGCGGTCTGGAACTTCTTCTACAACTTCGGTGTCGTCCTGAATTGGTTCTGGCTTATCGATTTCTTCGATAACTTCCAACTCAATCTCAGGCATTGTTGCATCGACAATTTTTACCACAGAAACACGTTGATCAAGATCCGCGCCTGTAGCGATCAACGCTTGCATGAAATAGAACAAGCCTAATGTAATGCCGGCTGCCATAAGCATGGAAACAGCCCATCTGATTATTATCATAGTCTATGCCTCCGCTGAAATTGATACGTCAGTAATATTCGCTTCTCTGGCCGCCCCTAGAATAAGCATTACCTGCTCATTGTCAGCGCCAGCGTCCGCTTGAATTATAATAGCTGAGTTTGGAGCATCGGCTAGCCGCAACTCAAAACGTGAACGTATAAACCGAGGGTCGACCTGATCGCCATCGATCCAGATATCCCCACTCGGGCCTACTGCAATAAGTATTAGGTCGCCTTTCTTGCTCTCTGCAGTGGAGGCTTCCGGCCTGGTGACTTCGATACCCGCTTCGGTAACAAACACCGAGGTCACAATAAAAAAGATTAGAAGAATAAAAACAACATCAAGCATGGGGGTGAGATCAATCTCACCGGCTCCTTCGTCGTCTTTTCTTTTCATTAAACCTGATTTCATTATTTCACCTTGATTCGAATAATTTCGATCAAAATACAAAAGGTTATTGTGTGATTAAGCTCTTTATCAAGGCTTGATCACTAGGCCAATTAGTCGCTCAACGGTAAATGGTCTTCAAGCAGTTCCAAATCGCGATCAACTTTCGCCTTCAAATAATTAGAAGCGAAAATCCCCGATATGGCACCTACCATGCCAGCCATTGTTGGAATGGTTGCCATAGACACCCCGCCCGCCATTGACTTCGCATCGCCACCGCCAGTAACGGCCATTACGAAAAACACATTAATCATGCCAGTCACCGTTCCAATCAGCCCAAGCAGAGGACAGATGGTTACGAGTACTTCGATGATCGGCAGCGTGTTACGCACGTCCAATGAGATTTTGGAAATCATCATGGTGCGAATTTGATGTGCGCTCCATGACTTCGTGTCGGCACGCGCATTCCATGCAGCCAATGTGTTCTTCACATTGGCTTTATGGGTGGTATTTATATACCAGATTCTCTCGAAACACTAGCGACCACTTCACTAGGAGAAGCATGGCGATGATGTTAAGCACCGGTCCGCCACGCTCCATGAAGAGAGTCACAGAATCAGTAATATCCAGAAACGCAAAATACATAGTATCTTCCTCTGCTTACTGGTTAGCGATTCGCTGACTGTTCAGCTTTCTGAGCGATCATGCCCGTAGCCTGTTCTTCCAGGATATGAATGATGTTGTCAGCACGGCTCTTCACTACTGTGTGCATAAAGATCGTAGGAATCGCCACAACGATACCGAGTACCGTAGTCATCAATGCCGATGAAATACCACCAGCCATGATTGTCGGGTCACCCGCTCCGTAGACTGTGATCTGCTGGAACACTTGAATCATGCCCGTAACTGTACCAAGCAAACCGCCTAGTGGCGCAATCGTAGCTATCATCTTAATCAAGGTAAGCATGCTCTCTAACGCGGGCGTCTCTTGTAGAATCGCTTCTCCAAGTTTCAGCTCCAACGTTTCCGTATCAGCACTTGGATTAGACTCAGCTACTAGCAAGACTCTACCCAGTGGGTTGTTCTTCGATGCTTTGTCGCTCTTAAGCTGACTACGAACTTTAATAGAAACAAGTGTCAGTATAAGTAGTCGCAGGAATCCAATTAAGATACCAACAACACCCACGCCAATGATGATAAAACCAATGGTGCCGGAATTATTCCGAACCTGCTCTTCAACAGATGGAAAGTTAACTAGGTTAGCCATAACCTGGCCGCCTACGCCACCAGTCGGGTCGATGCCGACTTTAGTGAAGCCGCCAGTCGAGGTTTCTAGTGCACTTGCAGCACTTAGAAGAGCGCCGTCTGGCTGGCGAGGAAGCACCTGAAGATGTCCGATATCGCCGTCGTAACTCAGGTACTCACCTTCTGAAACGACATTGAAGTTACCGATACGAGTGATGCTGCGGTTTACAGTATCTCCGTTAGGTAGTGACACATCGCCGTTGTATTTTGAAACACGCGCAGACTCAACAACTTCTTGCTGCATGTAAAACCAGAAGCGCTCTATTTCTTCTGGATTCAACTGCTCGATGGTGCTGCCCGCTTTCGCGATGAAGCCTTCAATAAATTCAGAGCGACCAGGATATTGTGCGCTGATCAGTGAATTTTCGAAGTTGCTCAAGAAGTCACCCGCTACACCTTGTAGCGTGCCGAAAAGTTCATTCAAGTCACCACGACGGTCGCGCAGGATTTCGCGCTTGTCGCGGATGATGATTTCGTTAGCTTCGAACTGGTCACTAAGATCCGACTGCGTTTGTTCTTGCTCAACAATGCGCTCGTTAGTAGTGTCGAGAATCTGTTGCTGATTATTCGCGCTCTGTTCGAATTCCTGCTGACGTTGAACATACTCGGCCGACTCAGCAATGCGATCGCTCTCAACCAAGTCTAGCAGACCTGCAAGAGAGGTAGCGTTCTGTGCCAACACAAGGTTAGAAGTTAGTCCAAGCAGACAGGCTGTAGCCGCTAGGCCAGTAATCTTAAGTAGGTTTTTCATTGTGCCACCTCCGGAGCCAATACAGGCAGTTCAATGATTTTCGGTGCATCCAAGTTTGATGCGACGCGGATAGCAGTTTGTACTGCTGTTCTGTATTCGCCTGCGGGGAGTTCAACCCACTGCCGGGCATTGTTGTCCCATGCTCCAGTAACCTGGCGGTCAGTGGATTGATACATCAACGCTACACGTCCGATTCGAACAATGCTCACGTCACGCTCAGCGCCATCAATCACGATGGTATCCGGATACGTTGCATTGGTGCGACCGTAAGTCGCCTCTGTTTGATAAATCACCAAGACCTGACGAAACTTCTCCGCGATGGATACATCGGGATTGTCGATGGCATCTCTGGCAAATTGAAGTCGGTTGGCACGCTCGTCGACTTGAAAGGGATAGTCCAGTTCGACAAATTGTTCGATGCTGGAAAGCATCTTCTCCATCAGCAATGGAATCTCGCGAGTGACAGATTGAACGCTTGCGATAGACTCATCCAGAGTAGCGATATTCTCTTCTTGTATAGAGACTGACTTGCGGAAACCAGCATTCAGCACAAGCAGCGCCTCTAATGCGTCGTTCTGTCGTTTAAAGTCTTCAAACGTGGAGCTTGTTGAATTCGCTAAGCGATTAATTTCTTCCTGTACTGCAGCGGCCTCTGTGTTCTTAACTCCTATAACGTCCATAGCCTGATCAAGAATACTGCTATCTACGAGAATTTCCGCAGCTTGAGCCGAAGCCATGATGCTAGACATGAGCAATGCTAGAGCAGTCATACTCATATTTGTAATTCGACGGTTTTTCATGTGCCATCCTATTTTCTTGTTAAGTAATCACTTCTGAATTATCAAGCTTTTGCTTCTGGTTAAAATTTCAGCAATAACTAGTTCAGACACGACAAGCTATTTTTCCTACGGCCAGTTAACTAACATCTAACCTAACTGCCTGAGAATCTCGTGCGTTCTCTAAATCTCTCGTGACTGACAGTTTTTCATGAAATAAAGCCCACCTATAGTTACCAATCTACCCAAACTCAAAGAGTTTGAGACGCTTCGTAACCAATCAATTGGCTTTACTATTAGCAAAAAAATAGCAGCTAAATAGTCTCTTTAATTCAGCATTCTATGCATGAATTCCGAGTAAGACTATCACCTACATCGCGCTTTTAGAACCTTTTAGCTTAGAAAAATTAAGCGCGATGAGAGCGCCACTTAAGAGAGTATAATGAGGAGGAGAATTGCAGCAAATAACTGGCTGGAAAACTACCAGCCAGTTATTTCGGAGAGACCGCTGCCTATTTCAGCGAGGGAGCGAACTGTCTTTACGCCGGCATCTTGGAGAGCGGCAAATTTCTCGTCCGCTGTTCCCTTGCCGCCAGAAATAATTGCGCCAGCATGGCCCATTCTTTTGCCGGCGGGTGCGGTTACGCCAGCAATGTAGGCCACAACAGGCTTGCTCACATTAGCTTTAATATACGCTGCAGCTTCTTCTTCTGCAGTGCCGCCGATTTCTCCAATCATTACAATGGCTTCAGTTTGGGGATCTGCCTCAAACAGAGAAAGCACATCAATAAAATTAGAGCCTGGAATTGGATCGCCGCCTATACCAACGCAGGAAGATTGACCGAAGCCATGGTCGGTAGTCTGTTTGACAGCCTCATATGTGAGCGTGCCGGAACGGGAAACAATACCGACTTTGCCGGGGACATGAATGTGGCCAGGCATGATGCCTATTTTACATTCACCCGGGGTAATGACGCCCGGACAGTTAGGGCCTATTAGTCGCACGCCTAGCTGATCACAGCTTTCTTTCGCTGCCAACATGTCTAAAGTTGGAATGCCTTCTGTGATACAGACAATTAATTTAATTCCGGAATTTGCTGCTTCGAGAATTGAGTCCTTACAGAATGCGGCGGGAACATAGATTACTGAGGCGTCGGCTCCAGTTTCGTCAAACGCTTCGAGCACCGTATCAAATACTGGTAAGTCGAGATGAATCTGCCCGCCCTTTCCTGGTGTTACTCCACCAACCATCTTCGTGCCATACTCGATGGCTTGCTCGGAATGAAATGTACCCTGCGATCCGGTAAAGCCCTGACAGATAACTTTAGTGTTCTTGTCTACTAAAATACTCATTGTGCACCTCCGGTTGCAGCGACAACTTTTTCAGCTGCGTCGGAAAGGCTAGTCGCGGCGATAATATTCAGTCCACTTGCCTTTAAGACTTCTCTACCCAGCTCGGCATTATTTCCCTCTAGACGAACTACCACAGGCACTTCCACTCCTACTTCATTAACTGCGCCTATTACGCCCTCGGCGATCAGGTCGCAGCGTACGATACCACCAAAAATATTGACCAGTACTGCAGCGACATTCTCGTCGGAAAGAATGATTTTGAACGCCTCAGTAACGCGCTCTTTCGTTGCGCCACCGCCAACATCTAGAAAGTTAGCTGGGCTTCCTCCATGCAGCTGGACTATGTCCATCGTACCCATCGCTAGGCCCGCACCATTTACCATGCAGCCTATATTGCCATCTAAGGCAACATAGTTTAGCTCCCACTCAGCAGCCTGTGCTTCACGCTCGTCGTCTTGGCTCGGGTCGTGCATCTCACGCAGCTTTGGCTGACGATACATGGCGTTACCATCAATGTTGATCTTGCCATCAAGACAATGCAGATTGCCTTCGTCTGTAATGACCAAAGGATTGATCTCTAGTAGCGCTAGATCCATATCATGAAACAGCTTAGACAAACCAAGAAACAGCTTCGTGAATTGTTTGATCTGCGCCCCTTTTAAGCCTAAACGAAATGCCAGGTCCCTGCCCTGATAGGCTTGCGCGCCAGTTAAAGGATCGATTGTTGCTTTTAATATCTTCTCAGGCGTCTCTGCAGCCACCTTCTCGATCTCGACGCCACCCTCAACAGAGGCCATAAATACTACACGCCGCGAAGATCGATCGACGACTGCTCCCAGATAAAGCTCCTGAGCAATATCGGTGCAAGTTTCTACAAGAATCTTACTAACAGGCTGACCACCGGCATCGGTTTGATAGGTGACCATCTTCTTACCTAGCCATTGTTCAGCAAAGGCTTCGGCTTCTTCTGCGCTGTCAACCAACTTAACTCCTCCAGCCTTACCTCGACCACCTGCATGTACCTGCGCTTTAACAACCCATTTGCTTCCACCAATTGTCTCAGTAGCTGCTGCGGCGCCGCTTGCAGTGTCTACAGCAATGCCTTCGGATACGGGGAGTCCATATTCGCCAAAGAGCTGCTTCGCCTGATATTCATGTAAATTCATTTATATACCATCCATTTATCTAACTGATTCTCATGTTGCGTGTCAAAACTACTTACGACGCTTGCGATTTCCAATATGTATTGCATGACCATTCGCTGCTAACGCCGCCTCATGCACGGCTTCGGAAAGGGCCGGGTGCGAAAACATAGTGAGGCCAATATCTTCTGCGCTGGCACTAAACTCCATGGCGATAACGATCTGCTGCAACAAGTCAGCTGCGCTAGCACCTACTATGTGACAACCCAATATTCGATCTGTCTTGGCATCTGCGATTAGCTTAACCATGCCGTCGGCATCATCTGCTGCTAAGGCTCGACCGCTTGCCGCAAAAGGAAAGACGCCAATATTTGTTTCAACTCCCTCTGCCTTTAATTCTTCTTCGTTCTTACCGATCCAGGCTATTTCCGGATGGGTGTAGACGACCGATGGCACCAGGTCGTAGTTTACCTGTGTCTTTTTGTCCGCAAGTCTTTCGGCAACCATTACGCCCTCTTCCATACCCTTATGAGCAAGCATCGGGCCGCGCACGACATCACCGACCGCATAAATAGAAGCAATGTTCGTGGCACACTGATCATTTACTTTAACGAAACCTCGTTCGTCCTTTTCTACGCCCACAGATTCATCAAGCAGGGAATCTGTAAACGGTCTACGTCCGACAGCTACAATAAGCTTGTCAAAAGTCTCTACCTGCTCACCGTCTTTATCTGTGTATTCAACGGTGACTGTTTTTTTCGCACCCTTACCAGTAAGTTTACTACCAGACACTCGGCTGCCCATTTTTATTTCTAGCCCTTGCTTGGTCAGTATCTTCATTGATTCATTTGCAATCTGGCGATCGAGCATCGGTAGGAAGTCGTTCAATGCTTCGAGCACAGTAACTTTTGCACCTAATCTCGCCCATACACTCCCCAGCTCTAATCCGATTACACCGGCGCCTATAACGCCTAAACGCTTCGGCACTTCTTGGAATTCCAATGCGCCTGTTGAGTCAACAATAGTTTCATGATCGACGGGAGTTGGAGGGATTTCTATTGGCACCGAACCGGCCGCAATAATAATGTGCTTTGCTACAAGTTCTTGTTGTTTCCCATCTTTATCCGTGATGAACACGTTGTTAGAACCCGTAATTTTTCCTGTTCCAGCGATGCCATCAACTTTATTCGCCGTAAATAGACCTTTGATCCCTGACGTAAGCTGATCTACAACCTTATCCTTGCGTGCAATCATCGCCGGAACATCAACCTCCACCTTCCCGACTTTAATACCATGAGCCTCGAAATGGTTTTGCGCGTCCATGTATTTGTGTGAGCTGTCTAAAAGGGCCTTCGAAGGAATGCAGCCAACGTTTAGACAGGTTCCGCCAAATACAGTTTTGTCAGCTTTATTTAACCACTTTTCTATACAAGCAGTTTTGAAGCCTAGTTGCGCACACCGAATAGCTGCAACATAGCCTGCTGGGCCCGAACCAATAACAACAACATCATATTCATTTGACATAAATCTTTCTCAATCCTGTAACTTGGTAAGCGAAGCAACAAACACCACAACTGAGCAATGTTTATTCATAATGTCTTCGTTAAATTTCTAACAGCAGTCTTGTCGGATCTTCTAGCAATTCTTTGACAGTAACAAGGAACTGAACCGCCTCTTTTCCATCAATCATTCTGTGATCATAAGATAGCGCCAGGTACATCATTGGCAGCACTACCACCTTTCCTGAGACCGCCATCGGACGCTCTTGAATTTTGTGCATGCCCAAAATAGCAGTCTGGGGAGGATTCAAGATTGGCGTGGACAACAACGATCCGAATACGCCACCGTTTGAAATAGTGAACGTACCACCCAACATTTCGTCTATGGAAAGCTTTCCGTCCCTAGCTTTTAACCCAAAATTTCTAATCTCTTTTTCTACCTGCGCCAACCCCATAGAATCTACGTTGCGTAGAACTGGCACGACTAAGCCACGGGGAGAGGAAACCGCCACGCCGATATCTTGATAGCCGTGATAAACAACATCTTCCCCATCGAGAGATGCGTTTACGGCGGGATAACGTTTTAATGCTTCTGTGCAGGCACGAACAAAAAATGACATGAATCCCAAGCGAGTGCCGTCATGTGCCTTTTCAAATTCTTCCTTATAACGATTGCGAATATCCATAACAGGCTTCATATTAACTTCGTTAAACGTAGTTAACATGGCTGTGGACTGGCTCGCATGGAGCAATCGCTCCGCTACCTTCGATCGAAGCCGGCTCATAGGAACGCGCTCTTCAAGCCGCCCTTCTTCAGATACACTTATGTTCTCTGGCGCAGACACTGAGCTCACTGCAGACTTTTGCCCTGGGCTAGGCTCCAATTTCTTAAGGATGTCTTCTTTAGTAATCCTCCCGTCCTTACCGCTGCCTGCGATCGAAGCCACATCCAGGCTGTTCTCTTCTATGAGCTTCTTTGCCGCAGGACTAATCATCGTTTCAGTTCAGTTCATTCGAAGCAGATTTAGCTACAGGCTCTGCCTTCTCTGCAACTGGCGCCTGCTTACCTTCGCTTGCCAATACAGTTCCGATCGCCTGATTGCTAACAATAGTTGTGCCAGCTTCCATCAAAATTTCTTTTAGAGTGCCCTCGGTTGGCGAAACGACTTCGATAACTACCTTATCGGTCTCGATGTCCACGAGAAGCTCGTCACGCATAACAGTATCGCCTACATTTTTATACCAGTTGGCGATCGTTCCGTCGGGCACAGATTCGGGCAATGTTGGGGCCTTGATTTCAATAGTCATAATTATTCCTTGCTAACACCTTTTATTTTTCTTGAACACGTTAGCTTAATGCTTGATCGATGAATTCATTTAGCTGACTTAAATGCAGTGCAGGATAACCCGCTGCGGCTGCGGCTGATGCTTCCCTGCCTACATATTCGAGATAGACGGAAGGGAAATGTTCTTGAATTGGGCGCCTCAAATGGTGCTGACTCGAGTACCAAGCCCCTTGATTCATTGGCTCTTCTTGGCACCAAGCCACAGATGTTAGATTTTTGTATTGAAGCAGGCACTTAGAAAAATCTTCTTGAGGAAACGGGTATAGCTGCTCAAGTCGAACGATAGCTATATCATCTATTCCCCTCTCTCGCCTTGCCGCACGCAAGTCGTAGTAGACCTTACCGCTACAGACGACGAGCCTGCGCACCTTCTCTGTATCGAAGTCGTCTGTTTCATCAAGTACAACCTGAAAACTCCCCTCTGCCATCTCTTGCAATGTAGAAACGGTTTCTTTATGTCGCAGCAAACTCTTTGGAGACATAACAATAAGGGGCTTGCGCAAGGGGCATAGCACTTGCTTTCGTAACATGTGAAAAACTTGTGCTGATGTCGTCGGTAAACAAACCTGAATATTGTGTTCTGCACAGAGCTGGAGGAAGCGCTCTAGTCGCGCAGATGAATGTTCAGGCCCCTGCCCCTCATAACCATGCGGAAGCAACAGTGTTAATCCGCAGAGTCGCTGCCATTTATTTTCGCCACTCGTAATAAATTGATCAATGACCACTTGTGCTGAGTTCGCGAAGTCACCAAATTGCGCCTCCCAAACCACCAACGCACTGGGTATAGTGGTCGCATAGCCATACTCAAACGCAAGCACGGCGACTTCTGAAAGTAGTGAATCGTAGATTTGAAATCCATTTTTTTCTTCAACAAGACTCTGCAGCGGTATATGCGTGTCGCCTGTCTTCTGATCGAACAGAACAGCGTGCCGATGTGAAAAAGTGCCACGACCTACATCTTGCCCAGTGATACGAATCTTGTTGCCGCTCGTTAGTATGCTTGCATACGCTAGGGATTCTGCAAAACCCCAGTCTACCGGAACCTCGCCGATTGCCATCTTCGCACGATCATCCATTACACGCTTAACCTGACGCTGCAATGTAAAGTCTTTTGGTATTTCGGCGAGCTTCTTGGCAATAGCCTGCAAATTCTTTAGTGGCATCGAAGTATTAAAAAACGAGCTCCATTCGTGGCCTATGTAGGGACCCCAGTCGACAAATAATTCTATAGACGGCTCTTTAACTAAACTCTTTGCTACGTGTGCGCCTGTATCCAAAGCCTTACGGTAATTCGTGTTTATGGAATCGGCGTCTTCCATAGAGACTACATTTTCCTTGGCAAGACGCTCTGCGTATAAGACGCGTGTCGACTTATGTTGCTTTATAGCCGCGTACATAAGTGGCTGTGTAGACGAAGGCTCATCGGTTTCATTGTGGCCTCGGCGGCGGTAGCAGATTAGATCGATCACAACGTCTTTCTGAAACTTGTAACGAAAATCTAGCGCTAGCTGTGTCACGAACAACACAGCCTCAGGGTCGTCTGCATTGACATGAAAGATTGGGGCTTGAATCATCCGCGCTACATCAGTGCAGTATTCAGTAGAGCGCGCATCATCTTGGCGGCTAGTCGTAAAGCCCACCTGATTGTTGATGATTATGTGAACAGTTCCACCGGTTTTGTAGGCGCGTGTCTGAGACATCTGGAATGTCTCCATAACAACACCCTGCCCTGCAAATGCAGCGTCGCCATGAATGATAATCGGTAGTACCAAATGACCGTCTTCGTCTTTGCGCCGAAACTGCCTAGCTCGCACCGAGCCTTCAACAACTGGCGCGACAATTTCCAGATGCGATGGATTGAATGCCATGGCGATGTGGACTTCACCGCCAGCGGTCATGATGCTCGAGGAGAATCCCTGATGGTATTTTACATCGCCAGAACTTTTATAAACTGCTTTCCCTTCGAACTCATCGAATAGATCGGCGGGGTTCTTGCCTAATAGGTTAACGAGCACGTTAAGACGACCTCGGTGTGCCATGCCAAGCACGATCTCTTTCACGCCGAATTTCCCCGCGCGCTGCACTAGCTCATCTAGAGCAGGAATCAGACTTTCGCCGCCTTCTAATCCAAAACGCTTAGTTCCTGGGTATTTAGAATCTAGATGTTTTTCTAGACCTTCGGCGGCGGACAACCTTTCTAACAAATGCCGCTTAACGTCGCTCTCGAATACTGGATAGCCATCATTACTTTCGATACGCTGCTCTATCCATTGCTTCTCTTCGAGATTTACAATGTGCATGAATTCGTAACCAATCGAGGCACAGTAAATACGCTCTAGCGAATCTACAATTTCTCTGAGCGGTGCTCGGTCTTTACTGATGTAAAGAGAGCCCGTTTGGAAAACGGTGGAGCAGTCTATCTGAGACAGGTCGTGGAATTCGAGCTCTAAGTCTTGAACATTTTCGCGGTACATCAGAGAGAGTGGATCGAGGTCTGCTTTCTGGTGACCACGGACACGATAGGAGCTTATCAACTGCAAGACTTGAACTTGCTTGCTTTCGTGTTCGGAATGCACGACTGCGTCGTTGCTGAGAACCGGCGCGAAACGACTAGTCTTACCTAGCGCCTTAAATTCACTTTCGATAGCGGCATGAGAAACATCGGGGCCTTCGTCATCATTGGCCGCCGCCAATGACTGAAAAAAATTCTTCCATTCGTCGGGGACAGACTCAGCGTCAGCTAAGAAGCTTTCATACAAGTCTTCGACATACGCTGAGTTTGATCCGGACAGGTGGCCGGTGCTGCGCATTTTTTCAAGTAAGCTGTCTTGCATACTATTTCCTTTTAACGTCGCTACATATGAGCGATGCTAGGCTCAAGGCTGCTAGAGATTACGGCACATAGTCAGGATTAATTAAGTTCCTTGCTGAATTAACATAGAGCGTATATGACCGATTGCTCGAGTTGGGTTCAAGCCCTTCGGGCAAACTGCAACACAATTCATGACCCCGCGACAGCGGAATACACTAAACGGGTCATCCAAGCCAGCTAATCTTTCCACATTCCCGGTATCTCTGGTATCCGCAAGAAAGCGATAAGCCTGCAGCAAGCCGGCTGGACCGATAAACTTATCTGGGTTCCACCAGAACGAAGGACAGTTTGTGCTGCAACATGCGCAAAGTATGCACTCATAGAGGCCGTCCAGCTTTTCCCTGTCTTCGGGAGATTGAAGACGCTCAATAGCAGGTGGCGCAGTATCGTTGATCAGGTAAGGCTTAATTTTTTCGTACTGCTTGTAAAAAATCGACATGTCTACCACAAGATCGCGGATAACTGGCAGGCCGGGTAAAGGGCGCAGCACCAACTTACCACTCGGCTTAACCACTGAGGACATCGGGGTAATACAAGCCAAGCCATTATTCCCATTTATGTTCATGCCATCGGAACCGCAGACACCTTCTCTGCAAGAGCGGCGATAGGCAACACTTGGATCTTGCTGCTTTGCCAAGGCCAATACGTCTAACACCATTAGATCTTTGTCTTCGGGTAACTGGACTTGAACGTCCTGCATGAATGGCTTTTCATCTGTATCAGGATTGTAGCGATATATGCTTACTAACACGGGTCACCTTTTAATAATTGTAGCTTTTAGATGCTTATAACTGCGCTTTAAGCGCGCAGAGTTCATGTTGATGTTCAGTTTTCTGTCGTGACTATATATCTAGATCACGACACTAATAGGAACGAACTTGAGGTTCCATTGTGTCGACAGTCTTCGGTGAAAAATTCACATCACGCTTACCAACACGCTTATCGTTAGGGAAGAACATGGAGTGACATAACCAATTTTCATCGTCACGCTCCCGAAAGTCATCGCGCGCATGAGCTCCGCGGCTTTCATTACGTCCTTCCGCCGCAATTGCTGTGGCCTCCGCAACCTCAAAGAGATTTTCCAACTCGAGCGCCTCTATGCGCGCAGTATTGAATGTCTGGCTCTTATCTGAGAGATGGACATTCGCTATACGCTCTCTCAACGCGGACAGCTTCTGGATGCCATCCTGCATGAAGTCGCCGCGGCGAAACACGCCGAAATGATTTTGCATAACGTCTTGGAGCTCATCACGGAGCTTAGCCACGCTCTCGCCGGAATTCGATTCGTTGAGTCGAGACAGCCTGTTCTGAGCCTGCTCAATATCCGTCTCAGAAGCTTCTCTTTGTTCCATGCCCTGACCTAACATCTCTTCGATGTGCTTACCTGCTGCACGACCGAATACCACCAAATCTAATAAGCTATTTCCACCGAGACGGTTTGCGCCGTGAACCGAGACGCAGGCCACCTCGCCTACGGCAAACAAACCAGGTATTATTTGATCCGCTCCCTTTTCATCTTGAGTTAGCGCCTGACCATTCACATTCGTCGGGATGCCACCCATCATATAGTGACACGTGGGCACTACTGGAATCGGATCTTTAACCGGATCAACATGTGCAAATGTGCGCGACAGCTCGAGGATGCCAGGCAACTTAGAGTTAAGTACATCTTCTCCTAAGTGATCGAGCTTCAGCATTACATGATCGCCGTTTTCGCCACAGCCACGTCCCTCAAGGATTTCTAAGATCATCGAGCGAGCTACTACATCACGCCCCGCCAGATCCTTCACATTCGGCGCGTAACGTTCCATGAAACGTTCGCCGTCTTTGTTTATTAGGTAACCGCCCTCGCCGCGGCAGCCTTCAGTCACTAGTGTGCCAGCACCATATATTCCTGTTGGATGAAATTGCCACATCTCAATGTCTTGCACTGGAAAGCCGGCTCGAAGGGCCATGCCCAGGCCATCGCCAGTGTTAATCAATGCGTTGGTGGTCGACGCGTAGATGCGGCCGGCACCGCCGGTGGCAAATACAGTAGCCTTCGATTTAATAAAGACCGTTTCACCTGTCTCGATGCAGATTGCGATAACACCCACAATCGCGCCGTCTTGATTCTTAACCACGTCCGTTGCATACCATTCGTTTAAAAACGAGGTATTATTTTTCAAGTTCCCCTGATACAGCGTGTGCAACAAGGCATGGCCTGTTCGGTCGGCCGCTGCACAGGTTCGCGCGGCTTGCCCGCCCTTTCCAAAGTCTTTGGATTGCCCACCGAAAGGTCGCTGATAAATTCGCCCGTTCTCTGTTCGTGAAAACGGCAGCCCCATATGCTCTAATTCATAAACACTCTGCGGGCCTTCGCTGCACATGTACTCGATAGCATCCTGGTCACCGATGTAGTCACTACCCTTAACCGTGTCATACATGTGCCAACGCCAATCATCATTGGGATCCGAGCTCGCTATTGCACAAGTGATGCCGCCCTGCGCCGATACGGTATGCGACCGGGTCGGGAAAACTTTTGTAATAACGGCCGTGTTATAACCTGACTGTGCGAGTTGCAGCGCAGCTCTCATGCCAGCACCGCCTCCACCAACTATTACTGCATCGAAAGATAGTGTACGCATGCCAGTCATCTAATTACCCCAGAAAATCTGAATGCCCCAGAGCAGGTACACAGCGATAAGAAGCACGCAGCCTGCTTGAAACATAATTCTTAAAAAAGTTGCGCTCTCACCTAGCTGCAGAGACGTCATATAGTCCGTTGATACTGTCCACAGACCAATCCAGGCATGCGCACATAGAGCAAACAAGGTGATCAGGCTAAAGAAGCGCATTGCATTGCTCTCGAAGATCGAGCTCCATGTCTGATAATCCATATCTGGATTCATCACAAAGTTAGCCAATATGCAAAGCGAATAGGCTGCTAGGATAATTGCGCTGAAGCGCTGGACAATCCAATCGTAAAGACCGGAACGGCCTAAGTTTGTAACATTCGTTACCATATCCATACTCCTGCTGTGATAATCGCCACGGCAGACAAAGCGAGAGTGATGCAGGCTCCGATCAAGCCGCCCTTCAGCGTTTCTCCGTAACCCAAATCCATAATCAAGTGCCTAATACCAGCTATCAAGTGATACAGCAGCCCGGATAGAACCGCCCAGGCCGCAAATTTAACTATTACGCTGTCCAGTAATTCCAGAACTAGCGCGAAGCCAGATTCTGACTGCAGTGAAAGCTCCAGCAGATACAGCATCAGAGCGACGCCTACAAATATGAAGATACCGGATAATCGGTGCAATATAGATGTGACTGCTGGCAAGGGATACTTGAAGGTGGTCATGTCGAGATTAGTTGGTCTATTATCTTTCACTTTCTGCCCGTCGCGTTGGCCAATGAGAGTTGTACTTCAGTTGATAGCGATTAACTTCAAATCTACCCCACATAATTGAGGCTATCGCAGCATTTAAGCGTGCAAAACGGCAAGGAGTATATGCCGTAAGGCCACGTAACACAACGACGGTAGCAGTGTTTCACTGTTTAATGACAATGTTCTGTCACACGATTCTCTGTTGCACCAGCTACTACGACTTAATGAAGGGTTGCTATTAGCTCTTACACTAGAAAGACCTAGGACCTAAGCTATATAAGCTGGGGCTTAATTCGGCTGAAATGACTATGAATACTGAGCCTCAGCGCATAAAAATTTGACAAATAGCACGCTCACTCCCTAGTATTGCCGTCCCTGTTCATGCGCTGGGCAGGTCGCACTAAGAGCGCTAATGTAGCTGTAAATAATTGTTTAACAATAAGAAATTCAAATTTAAGTGTAGTTTCAGGAGTCATGCATGAGCGAAAAAAAGGCCCAGTTAACCATTGACGGTGTTGATAAACCTATCGAGCTTCCCGTTTATGAAGGCAGTACTGGTCCAGACGTAATTGACGTTAGCAGTCTGGTCGGCCAAGGCTTTTTTACCTATGATCCTGGTTTCATGTCCACAGCATCCTGCGAGTCGGGCATAACATTTATCGACGGCGGCAAGGGCGTCCTCCTTCATAGAGGCTATCCGATCGAGCAACTAGCGGCGAATGTCAGTTTTCTAGATACCTGCTTCCTACTGTTGAATGGCGAATTACCGGATGCTACCGAGAAAGTGAATTTTGAGAACACTATTCGCTATCACACGATGGTCGATGAGCAGATTCACAACTTCTTTAAGGGTTTTCCACGTACTTCTCACCCAATGGCGATGCTATTGAGCGTGGTTGGCGCCCTTTCTGCCTTCTATCACGACAATCTGGATAACGATAATCCGGAGCACCGTAAGATAGTTGCCCACCGAATTATTGCCAAGATGCCAACGCTTGCAGCGATGTGCTACAAACATGGCGTAGGTCAGCCCTTCATGTATCCACAGAACGAAATGGGCTTTGCTGAGAACTTCTTACACATGATGTTCGGCACTCCTTGCGATGCCCCGAATGTGAGTCCGATTCTCGCGAAGGCTATGGACACTATCTTCCTGCTCCACGCCGATCACGAACAGAACGCATCGACGTCCACCGTGCGACTAGCCGGCTCATCGGGCGCTAATCCTTACGCGTGTATAGCTTCTGGCATAGCCGCACTATGGGGCCCTGCTCACGGCGGCGCTAACGAGGCAGTGCTCGCGCAGCTAGCAGAAATCGGCGATGAAAAGAATATAGAAGAATATATCCTGCGGGCCAAAGACAAGGACGACCCGTTCAGACTGATGGGCTTCGGTCACAGGGTGTATAAGAATTTTGATCCACGCGCCACAGTAATGCGTGAGATATGCAACGAAGTGCTCGATGAATTAGGAGTCGAAGACGACCCCCTATTCAGGATTGCTCGCAAACTAGAGAAAATCGCCTTAGAAGATGACTACTTTATCGACCGTAAGTTATATCCGAACGTCGACTTCTACTCAGGGATCATTCTTAAGGCCATTGGCATTCCTACTAGCATGTTCACGGTAATCTTCTCTACGGGCAGAACCCCAGGCTGGATTGCACATTGGGATGAGATGCTTAGCAGTTCATTCCGTATCGGCAGGCCTAGACAGCTCTACAAAGGTCACACAAAGCGCGATATAAAGGTATAGGCCCTTAGCTCTAAGCTTTGCGGCTATCGCCTCCATTGGCGATAGCCGCAATCCCGTTCTCCTGCCTCTCTTTCTTAAACAAAAATCTGCAGAGCCTCCTTTTGTAGGCGCGACCAAGCCCCGCGAAGACGGTTAAACATTGTCACAAAGGATTAGTAAAGAAAATTGGTGGAGCCTAGCGGGATCGAACCGCTGACCTCAACACTGCCAGTGTTGCGCTCTCCCAGCTGAGCTAAGGCCCCATGACCATTTTCGAGGGAAGGCGCATTCTAAGCACAGTCGTTGGGCCTGTCAACGCAGGTCTAGACTCAGATTAAAAACATTAGAAATTGCGGAATTCCTTTTCCAGTGCTTTAGCCTGTTTCTTCGAAATTCCACCTAATATTGAAATGGCCTGCCGAATCCGCGCTCGCGCTATATCAATACCCAGTATCATGATGGACTCAATCACAGAGGTAGATACCGGCTTACCACTTAGAGCAACGAACAAGGGAAATAAGAAGTCCCTTATCTTTAGCTCGAACTTAGCAGCAAGCGCCTGAAGCTCTTCCTCTACAGCATCTCTGCCCAGCTCTTCCAATGCTTCTAACTTCCACAGTGTGAACTGTAGAATTTTCGCAGCTTGGGGCGAATCGATGGTCTTGTGCGCGAAACTCGCTTCTGATATCTCAAGTGAGCCATCGATAAAAAAACCGCCCAATGAGGCAACATCGCTAAATCGCTCCACACGTTGTTTTAGTAGCGGGATTATCTGGGCGACTTTCTCAGGCGCAAACGCCCAGGCAGCGAAGCGTTTTGCAAACTCTTCATCAGTAAGCTCCTCACGGATATATTTACCATTGAGCCAGTCAAGTTTTTCAATATCAAAGATAGGGCCTCCGAGAGAAACTCTGCTTATATCGAAACTTGCTTCCATCTCAGTAAGGAAAAATTTTTCTTCTCCGGCGGGCATGGTCCAACCCATCGTGCCTAAATAATTTAGCAGTGCCTCCGGCAGATAACCCATAGCCTCGTAGTAGCTGATGCTAGTAGGATTCTTGCGCTTACTCAGTTTGCTCTTATCCGGATTACGTAACAATGGCATGTGGCAGAACGTTGGCGCCTCCCAGCCGAAATACTGATACAGCAAAATATGCTTAGGCGTCGAGTTGATCCATTCTTCGCCGCGGATAACATGGGAAATTTCCATCAAGTGATCATCAACTACATTGGCGAAATGGTAGGTGGGCATACCATCGGACTTGATCAATACCTGCATGTCGATCTGTGACCACGCGATACTAACGTTACCGCGCAGCATGTCTTCAAACTCGCATTCACCTGAGCCGGGTATCTTCATGCGAATTACATGAGGCTGCTCAGTCGTAAATTTGTTCTCGCATTCGGCCTGACTCAGACTTAAGCAGTGGCCATCGTAACCAGGCTGACTTTTATCCTGCATCTGCTGCTTGCGCAATTCATCGAGTCTTTCAGACGTACAGAAACAGCGAAAGGCTGAGCCATTATCGATAAGCTGTTGAATGTGATCTGAATAGATCTCAGAGCGTTCACTCTGCCGATATGGTCCGAAACCTCCTTCACAACCTGGACCTTCATCCCAAGTTAATCCTAGCCATTTAAGTGAGCTTAATATGTCCTGCTCAGACTTATAAGTGCTACGTTGCTGGTCCGTATCTTCGATGCGCAGCACAAATTCACCGCCGTGCTGATGGGCAAAACAACGATTGAACAAGGCTATGTAGGCTGTCCCAACGTGTGGGTCGCCAGTCGGAGACGGTGCAATACGCGTGCGAACTTTGTTCATATTCCTCTACTCGGGACAGCACTAACGAACCTTAATATTCGAGGGGTACTGCACACCTCTCGCGAAAGACGAGATTATACTCGATTCGCCTTTAATTCCCATCTATAGACAGTTTAGACGCCTACTTCTTGACATGTACTGAGGCATTCGATACAACCTGCACCCTGCTTTCGCAGCGACCAGCATAGTTACTAAATTAAACAATTAGGTGCATTTTTTGAACAACGCGAACAAACAGCCCCCAGATAGCGAAGTTGCAGACACCGCGGCTGGTTTAAGCCATCGCTTTTGCGTTGCGCCTATGATGGATTGGACAGACCGCCACGACCGCGTATTCCTTCGTCAGCTCTCCAAGCACGCCCTCCTCTATACCGAGATGGTAACGAGTGCCGCACTCAAGCATGGTGATGCGCAATATCTGTTGCAACATAGTGAGGGCGAACATCCCGTAGCCTTGCAATTGGGCGGAAGCAATCCTGTCGAGCTGGCTGAGGCAGCTGCCCTCGCAGAACGTTCGGGATATGATGAGATAAACCTGAATGTCGGCTGTCCAAGCGATAGAGTTCAGTCTGGCGCCTTCGGCGCCTGTTTAATGGCCGAGCCCGGACTCGTCGGGAAGTGCGTCAGCAGCATGATGACGAGTGTTGGCTTGCCGGTTACCATAAAGTGTCGAATAGGCATTGACGATCGCGACTCGCAGAGAGAATTAGAGGACTTTATTGGCACGGTAGCTGATGCTGGATGTGACACGTTTATAGTTCATGCGCGTAAGGCGATCCTGTCTGGCCTTAGTCCGAAAGAGAATCGCGAGATACCACCACTGAAATACGATAGTGTCTTTGCCGTGAAGCAAGCCTTCCCTGAACTTTCGATCATCATAAACGGTGGAATTAAAACACTCGAAGATGCAGAGTCACTTCTCAAAAAGACAGATGGCGTTATGCTCGGCAGAGAAGCTTATCAGAATCCATTCATACTAAACGAAGTGGACGCTGTTTTCTTTGGCACGGCTACGAATGTACAAACACGCACCGAAACACTAAAGAAATTCATACCTTATATCGAACAAGAATTAGAGCGCGGTACGCCGCTGCATCACATGACGCGGCATATTCTAGGCCTGTACAAGGGGCAGAAAGGAGGCAAGAATTTTCGCCGCCATTTGAGTGAAAATAGCTATAAAAAAACCGCCGATATTGGTGTTTTACTCGATGCTATTTCCTACGTAGACTAGGACTAGTTCAATTCAAATAAATCTACGTTGAGGAAGAATTGCGTGATCGAATCGATTAAGAGTTTCTTTGAAAAAAATCTGACCAAAAAAGAGGAAGAAGAAGCGCCTAGCTCGGCAATGAGTAGAGTCGACCTCACCTGCGCCGCACTGCTAGTCGAAGTAATGAATTCTGACCACGAGCTTGACGAACGTGAGCACCAAGAGTTCATGGCTGTGCTTCAGCAAAGTTACAATATTGCGGAGTCGGACCTTGAAGAGCTTATCCAGCTAGCCAAGGACGAGGCTTTTGAGGCCACCTCTCTCTACGAATTCACCAAATTGATAAACGACAGCTACGATTACGAGCAAAAGGTAGAACTGATCGAGAACATGTGGCGCATCGCCTTCTCCGATAAACGGTTAGATAAATACGAGGATCATCTAATACGGAAGGTATCAGAGCTGATCTACGTTTCTCATAGCGACTTCATTAAGACAAAACTCAAAGTCCGGATCTAACACATTCAACAGGTTAATCCCGCTATCTAGAAATTGCCAAAATCGCCAAATTCATCTTCAACCTGACCGTCAGCCACCAAGTATTCTCTTCGCTGCACATAGGTTTCGCGCACAAATAGAGCGGTCACCCGTTGTCAATTCGTCCAGCGCGAGCAGGCCTGAGCGTGATTCGGCTTCCTTAACCAAAAACAAGGTGAGCCGTATTAATTCGTCATCGTGATATTGAATCGGATTGAACAAGGTATCCAGAGCTAAGCCGGAAGAATCTCTAACATTACTCGCGCCGAACATAGGGAGCATGATGGAGGGGCCGGAACCAAC
>CASQMQ010000044.1 GCA_949430125.1 uncultured Pseudomonadales bacterium | reverse complement strand
GCGATGCCAAGAAAGCACTCGTAGCAATTATCTGTCAGGAGTTTAAATCTGAGTGCGTACAAAGCATTGGCCACACGGCGTTACTGTACAGAAGGGCCAAGAAGCATGACGGTAGATTGTCGAACATCAAGCGAAAGGCAGCCCAAAGCTAACCCCGTTACTTATGCTCGACCTTGTCGATCTCGTATTCGATATCACCGGCGGGCGCATTCACTACAATCTCATCTCCCTCTCGCTTGCCCATGATGGCGCGGGCAATAGGCGAACTCACTGAGATCTTTCCTTTCGGCACATCAGCCTCGTCTTCACCAACAATCTGATAGATCACAGCTTTATCAGTTTCGATATTAATAAGCTTCACCGTTGTACCAAAGATTACTCTGCCGGTTGCCTCTATTTTAGTGACGTCAATCACTTGAGCATCTGCCAATTTACCTTCGATTTCTCCGATACGCCCTTCGCAAAAACTCTGCTGTTCTCGCGCTGCGTGATACTCGGCATTTTCTTTAAGGTCACCGTGCTCTCTTGCCTCGGCTATAGCCTTAATAATTTTGGGACGTTGTTCTGATTTCAGTTGGTTCAACTCTTCGCGTAATCGCTCAGAACCTCCCACTGTCATTGGTACTCTGGACATAATTTTTCCGTTTTAATTTTAGTACGCTATAAAAAAGTAGCAGTACTAACAAATCAGCTAGCACGGCAAGAGTGAAAACTGCCATTGCCTCAGTATTGTGGGCTAGTCTAATTCAGAGCAGCGTGAAGGTCTTGAATTGTGTATACCGACATATTGCCACTGAAGGATAGCGCTTCGCAAACCGCGAGAGCGCCGGCTACTGTTGTCGTGCAGAACACATCGTGTCTTAAGGCAGTGCGCCTGATGAGTGATGAATCCGAAATCGCCTGTTTGCCTTCTGTCGTATTAACAATCAGCTGTATCTCGTCATTTTTTAACATATCGACTATATGCGGTCTACCTTCGGCGACTTTATTGACACCCGCCACCTCGAGCCCTGCTTCCTCTATAACTGCTGCTGTTCCATGTGTGGCGACTATCGAATAGCCCAATCGAAGCAGCTTCTTCGCCACCTCAGCGATATGTGGTTTATCTGCATCGCGCACGCTCAAAAAGGCATTACCTTTTACCTCGAAAAATTCGCCAGCGCCCATCTGCGCTTTTGCATAGGCTTCTGCGAAGGTTTTACCAACACCCATCACCTCGCCCGTGGACTTCATCTCTGGCCCGAGTATCGGATCGACACCAGGAAATTTATTAAACGGGAATATCGCCTCTTTTACAGCAAAGGTCTTTGGAATTATCTCTTTCGTAAATCCTTGGTCCTTCAAGGACTGACCGACCATACAGCGCGCGGCAACTTTAGCTAGCGACCGACCGATGCATTTTGAAACGAATGGCACTGTGCGCGAAGCCCGGGGATTTACTTCGATTATATAGATCTCGCCATCCTGATAGGCTAGCTGGGTATTCATCAATCCGATAACGCCCAACTCTAGCGCTAGCGCACTTACCTGCTGGCGAATCTTATCCTGCACTTCCATTGGCAGATTGTAGGGAGGCAAGGAGCAAGCCGAATCACCAGAGTGAATGCCCGCCTGCTCGATATGCTGCATGATTGCACCAACGACCACTTGCTTGCCGTCGCAAACCAGATCGACATCTATTTCGATCGCCGCACTCAAAAAATAATCGAGCAGCACAGGGCTGTCGTTGGATACCTTGACTGCATCGTGCATGTAACGATTCAACTCTTCTTCGTTGTAGACGATCTCCATGGCACGTCCGCCCAGCACATAGGAAGGACGCACTACCAATGGATAAGTAATTCGTTTTGCCGCTTCAATACTTTCTTCAACACTTCGTACCGTGCTGTTTGGTGGTTGTTTCAGGCCCACCCTTCTCGATTAGCTGCTGGAACCTTTCTCGGTCTTCGGCGCGATCGATAGCGTCGGGGCTAGTACCAATAACTGGAACACCAGCCTCTTCCAATCGTTTCACTAGATTTAGTGGCGTCTGCCCACCGAATTGAACAATGACGCCCTTAGGCTTCTCAAGCTGAACAACCTCTATAACGTCTTCGAATGTCAGCGGCTCAAAGAACAGCCGATCTGAAATATTGTAGTCGGTAGACACGGTCTCGGGATTGCAGTTGACCATGATGGTCTCGTAGCCGTCCTCACGCATGGCTAACGCAGCGTGTACACAGCAGTAATCAAACTCGATTCCCTGCCCGATCCGATTGGGCCCACCGCCTAGCACCATAATCTTGTCTTTATCGGAAGGCTCAGCCTCACACTCTTCTTCGTAAGTTGAATACATATAGGCTGTTGAAGAAACGAATTCTGCGGCACAAGTATCCACCCGCTTATAGACGGGACGAATGCCCAGCTCGTGTCGTTTCGATTGAACAGCCAGCTCCGGTATTTCCAAAACCTGACTCAAGCGCATATCTGAGAAACCTTTCCTCTTGAGCTTGCGCATGAGGTCATAGTCGATTTCCTCGAGAGACTTTTTAGCGAGCATCTTCTCATCATTAATTAGATCTTCGATCTGCACGAGGAACCAGCGATCAACCCCAGTCAGGTCGTGCACTGTGTCGATAGGCCAGCCCGCTCGGAAGGCATCTGCGATGTACCAGATTCGTTCTGCGCCCGGCTCGGTTAGTTCTCTCGTTAGGATAGCCTTGGCATCACTTAGCTTGAGGTTGAGCACTGGATCGAAACCGCACATCCCGACCTCAAGTCCGCGTAGCGCCTTGTGTAAGGATTCCTGGAAGGTCCGCCCAATCGCCATGACTTCACCGACCGACTTCATCTGAGTGGTTAGCCGATCATTCGCTTCTGGAAATTTCTCGAAGGTGAATCGAGGAATCTTGGTAACGACATAGTCGATAGACGGCTCGAAAGATGCGGGTGTAGCGCCACCGGTAATTTCGTTTCGTAACTCATCGAGAGTAAATCCTATTGCGAGCTTCGCGGCGACCCGAGCAATCGGAAATCCCGTCGCCTTCGAAGCGAGTGCCGAGGAACGAGACACCCTTGGGTTCATCTCGATGATAACCAGGCGACCGTCTGTAGGATTGATACCAAACTGAACATTGGACCCCCCAGTTTCTACGCCAATCTCTCGCAAGACAGCGAGCGAGGCATTCCGAAGAATCTGATATTCCTTGTCGGTCAGGGTTTGCGCAGGAGCAACGGTAATTGAGTCGCCCGTGTGCACACCCATAGCATCGAAATTCTCGATGGAGCAGACGATGATGCAGTTGTCATTCGTATCGCGCACCACTTCAAGCTCATATTCTTTCCAGCCGATTAGTGATTCGTCGATTAGCAGCTCGTTGGTGGGTGAGAGTTCCATGCCGCGCAGACAGATCTCATCGAACTCTTCCTTGTTATAGGCGATTCCACCACCAGTACCACCCATGGTAAACGACGGCCTAATGATGCAGGGGAAGCCAACTTTTTCGAGTGCTTCGTGCGCCTGTTCCAGATTATGAGCAATGCCGTGCTGAGGCGTTTCCAATCCGATTTTCTGCATAGCCTGGTCGAAAAGTTCTCGGTCTTCAGCCTTGTCTATTGCCTCGCAGTTCGCGCCGATTAGCTCGACGTTGTACTTGTCCAAAACGCCGTGACGGTTTAGGTCCAATGCACAGTTGAGCGCAGTCTGCCCCCCCATGGTAGGCAGAATGGCATCGGGCCTCTCTTTCTCGATAATCTTCTCGACCATGCGCCAATTGATAGGCTCAATGTAGGTGGCATCAGCCATCACCGGGTCGGTCATGATAGTGGCAGGATTAGAGTTAACTAGAATGACTCGCAGGCCTTCTTCCTTTAACGCCTGGCAAGCTTGTGCACCTGAATAGTCGAATTCACATGCCTGCCCGATAACGATAGGGCCGGCTCCTAGGATTAATATGCTCTTTAGATCAGTTCTTCGTGGCATGGTCGCGTTGTCTGTACCTTGTTAGTTAGTTCTGCTTTGCAGTCACGGGTTTAAACGTTTTATTCGAGAATTGTTAAACTATTAATTTCGATTGACCATCAGTTCGATGAAGTGATCGAACAGTGGCGCCAGATCATGTGGACCTGGGCTTGCTTCCGGATGACCCTGAAATGCGAATGCTGGCTTATCCGTGCGCTCTATTCCTTGCAAGGAGCCATCGAATAAGGACTTATGTGTTGCTACTAGATTCTCGGGAAGAGTCTTCTCGTCGACGGCGAAGCCATGATTTTGGCTGGTAATCATTACCTTGCCATCTTTTAGATTTTGTACGGGGTGGTTCGCGCCATGGTGACCCAAAGACATCTTCACTGTGCTTGCACCGCAGGCTAGCGCCATTAACTGACAACCGAGACAGATGCCGAATAGTGGAATACCTGCTTCCAGCAACTCCGATATTGCCGCGATGGCATAGTCACATGGCTCTGGATCGCCCGGGCCGTTAGAGAGGAAGATTCCATCAGGCTTCATAGCAAGCACCTCGCTCGCCGATGTCTGTGCAGGCACAACCGTTACTTCGCAGTCGCGATCGACCAGCATACGAAGAATATTGTTCTTAACGCCAAAGTCGTAAGCGACGATCTTGAAGCGGTTATCAGAATCCACTTTGTATCCGGACTCTAGGTCCCAAACACCACCCTTCCAATCGTAGCTTTCTTTAACGCTGACCTCTTTGGCGAGATCCATTCCTTTTAATCCCGGGAATGCCTTGGCGAGTCGCAATGCTTGGACCTCACCACCGGCTTCAAGCGCCGCACCGGTTAGGAGACAGCCGTTCAGCGCCCCTTTATCGCGAAGCAAGCGCGTAAGACGACGCGTATCGATCTCGGCGATCGCAACAACGTTTCTAGCTTTCAGGAACTCATCAAGTGACTGCTCATTGCGCCAGTTGCTTGCCAGCAAAGGTAAATCGCGAATAACGAGACCGGAGGCCCAAACCCGACTGGACTCATTGTCTTCTTCATTCGTGCCAGTGTTGCCGATGTGAGGATAGGTGAGAGTGACGATCTGTTTAGCGTACGAAGGGTCAGTTAGGATTTCCTGATATCCCGTCATAGAGGTATTGAAAACCACTTCGCCACTGGAGCTTCCCTCTGCCCCAATTGCAATACCATGAAATACGCTACCATCTTCTAATGCAAGCACCGCTGACCCAGCCACTTTTTCTCCTAAACTACCTTCATCGTTCTATTAATTTCGGGCGAAAAAAAGCGGAATGAAGAATCTCCTCACTCCGCTTTTTTAATCAATTTGTATTGTTTTCAGCATTGTCATACTGAGCGGGTATTCTATAGATACATGCCCCATCTTGTCTACGTCGAACTGCTTTAAAATCAAGCGAGAAGCGGAAAAAATATCTCAAATCTTCAAGCTAAATCGTTTGGGTTTCATTAGCCATGAGTTATGCAAACCAATTCCAGTGGCGGCAACTTATTTAGCTCCAATGCGAACTCCAGTTAAAGCTCCAACACATCCTGCATCGAGTAGAGACCACTCTCCTTATCCGCTATCCACTTCACGGCGCGGATGGCGCCGCTAGCGAAAGTCATTCGACTGCTGGCCTTGTGTGTTATCTCAACTCGCTCACCTAAACCCGCGAACGTCACAGTATGATCTCCAACAATATCGCCAGCTCTTATTGTGGTGAAGCCGATAGTCTTGCGATCTCTTTCTTCGCTGACACCTTCTCTGCCGTAGACTGCACACTCCTTAAGATCTCTATCTAGAGTGTCGGCGATAACCTCACCCATCTTCAGAGCGGTACCAGAAGGCGCATCCTTCTTAAAACGGTGGTGAGCCTCAGTAATTTCTATATCAACTTCATCCCCAAGCACCCGTGCCGCTTGTTCCAGTAATTTGAGACAGAGATTGACTCCCACACTCATGTTAGGCGCGTACATAATAGGGATATTTGTCGCGGCTGCTTGGATGGCTTGTTGCTGATCACTAGACAGACCAGTTGTGCCTATCACCATAGCCTTGTTACTCGCCTGACAGTAAGCGAGATGGCCCATCGTCGCCTCAGGCGAAGTGAAATCGATAAGCACGTCGAAGTCCGACTCATCTGATGCTAGTTCAGCAACCGTTTTTACGCCGATAGCAGCCCCAATTGCGAGTAGTCCGATATCTACACCCAGAGCTGGATCGTCAGCAAGCACCGTGGCTACTGAGACACGCATTGTGCTGCTGTTCTGGCTGACTGCCTCAACGAGAGTTCGACCCATACGGCCGGCAGCACCAACGATAGCGACTTTTAACATAGCTGCGTCCTGGAAATTTTAAAGAGGTGCAGTATACAGTGGCTCTGGCACAAGCTAAACCTCGATGCAGCTGAGATGCTTATCCCTTTTTGGCTAGAGCCAGCCTACACTTTCCAACGCAGTAAAACACCTGAGGATGAGTGCCAATTTAGGCACACTCTCTGCGCGAAGGATCGCGTGCTGGTGAAGCAAAAAATACTAGCCGAAATGTCCATATCAATGGCCTACCATCCTGCATTGGCCCATCACAAGGATTCGATGTGAGATCTGCCAAGCCCTGCGAGATTCTTCCAGCCTATGAGAGCGCACATCTGGTGCTAGAAGGCAGCCAAGGCGCTGTGACCATGATCGTTATCAACAACAGCCCCGTGGATGTCGAATTCAGTATTCGTGACGAACGATTTATTGGCATTATCGTACCCATGGATCAAGGCAACATGATCCTCGTAGGCGAGAAGGACAAAGACCTGTATCAATTCACATCCATGTTCTCAGAGAACGTTGAATGGGTAATCTAAGCGACCTGTGAAGTTACTCGGCTGCTTAGAACTGCTCCGCCCTCATTGTCATTAGGGATTCTGCACCACTACTAATTTCAGCCAACAATGATTCCGTTCGCGGCAGCAACCTCTGTAGAAAGAATTCCCCAGTTTTAACTAGAGCATCCGTGTAATCCGCATCAGAGGACTCTGAATTTTGATCTGCCAATGCCGCCGCCAATATTCTCTGCCACATGAAGCAATAGAGCACCAAGCCCATTAGCTCCATATAACTATACGAGGCTGCCCCAACTTCATTCGGGTCACTACTGCTTCTCGCCAACACCGTTGCAGTTGCCGTTTCCAAACGCCCACGGCATTTCTCGAAAGCAGCAAGATAAGGCTGCATCGCTTCGACACCTTTCTGACTAGCGACAAACTCATCCATCTCGCCAGATAAAATTTCTAGCAGCTCGCCCTTACTTCGCACGGTCTTGCGCCCCATAAGGTCGAGCGCCTGAACGCCATTTGCACCCTCGTAGATTTGTGCGATTCTTGCATCACGAACATTCTGCTCTAGCCCCCACTCTGCAACATAACCATGACCACCCAGCACTTGCTGACCCAGCACACAGGCTTCAAAACCACGGTCTGTGCAATACGCCTTTTGAACAGGAATGAGCAGCCCTACCAGCTGCCCAGCCTTCTTGCGAGCAGCTTCATCCGTGTGGAAACGAGATATATCCAACTGACTCGCCGCATATAGGGATAGGGCGCGCCCCGCTAAAATATTAGCCCGCATCGTCAACAGCATTCTTCGTACGTCAGGATGCACAATGATGGGGTCTGCATTCAAATCCGGCTGCAAGGCTCCTGTCGCAGCTCTACCCTGTACTCTTTCCTTCGCGTACGCAGATGCTAATTGGTAGGAGCTATCGGCTAGACCGTTACCCTGCAGTCCCATCGACAATCGCTCGTAGTTCATCATGGTAAACATATGAGAGAGGCCCTGGTTTTCTTCACCGACCAAGTAGCCCGCGGCCGAATCGAAATTCATTACGCAGGTTGAGGACGCCTTGATCCCCATCTTGTGCTCTATTGAACCGCAGGCTACGGTGTTGCGCTCACCAGTTAGCATCCCCGACTCGTCGACCAAGAATTTGGGAACCAGAAATAAGGAGATCCCTCTAGGGCCTGCGGGGGCATCTGGTAATTTGGCTAGTACCAGGTGAATGATGTTCTCGGTAAGATCATGCTCACCGGCTGTAATAAATATTTTGGTGCCGCTAAGCCGGTAGCTGCCATCGGCTTGCAGTTCGGCCTTAGTCTTAATCATCCCAAGGTCGGTTCCCGCGTGAGGCTCGGTTAGGCACATCGTGCCGGACCAATTGCCGGAGTACATCTTCGGCAGATAGCGCTGCTTCAATTCATCACTGCCATGATGGCTCAGAGTTAGCGTCGCACCAGTATTGAGAATCGTATAGAGCGCGAAAGAGGAATTGGCGGCAAATAACATTTCTTCAATTACAGCAGACAGCATCTTAGGCATGCCTTGACCACCGTAATCCACATCGCCAGTTAGGCTTGACCAACCTCCTTCAGCAAATTCCTTATACGCTTCCTTAAAACCCTCTGGCGTAGTTACTGTCCCGTTATCAAAATGGCAGGCTTCGGCATCACCACTTTGATTGATGGGAGCGAGCAACCCTTCTGCTATCTTTCCTGCCTCTTCGACAATAGCAACGATCAGGTCATCTGTGACCTCTGCCGTGTCCGGCATGCTGGCGAATAACTGATCTACATTGAATACATTATTTAAGAGAAATCTGATATCTCTTAATGGAGCTCTATAAGTAGCCATTTCTTTGTTCCCCAACAAAACTTTACAATTGAGATGCGATTATAGGGGATGCTAGCCATAACAGGTACTGCGCTGTTAGGCGCAAACTCAGGGAATCGTGCAGCACCATATATACTTAGGCTAGCAGCCAAAGATATAGATAAGCGAACCGCTTTTTGATTCAAGATTGAGGAGAGAGTTCTTCTAATGTTTCATGAGCTAAAGCAGTCGATCCGCTGCTCTCTGCCAACCACCTGCATCGTATATGGAAAAAATGCAGATTCAGACCACAGTATCTGCAATGAGTGTGGATGCAAGCTACCAAAACTCGGCGATTGCTGCCGACGCTGCGGCATCGAAATAAGCGGCGGACTGGTTACGGATTCCTGTTGTACTAATTGCCGGCTTTCTCCACCGAGCTTCGATTCCTGCACCTGTGTATTCCCGCATGTTTCACCAATCGATAAATTGGTTGCCGATTTCAAGTTTTCAGCCCGCTTTGATATTGGCTATTCCCTCTCAAGATTCTTGGCGAGAGCGTTCAATGCTTACTACATTGGCCAGGCCAAGCCCGAACAGCTTGTACCCGTTCCTCTGCACAGAAACCGGCTAGACTCGCGAGGATTTAATCAGGCCAGTGAGATAGGCAATGTCCTCGCCAAGCACTGTGGAGTCTCAATCTCCCACTGCGCCCTAAGCAGGACACGAAATACACAGCCGCAGACTTCGATGAGTTCGGCCGCCGCCAGAAAGGCAAACTTGCGCAAGGGATTCGACGTGAGTAAATCGGATAGCCTTACAGGCGTGACACACATCGCACTAATCGATGATGTGGTGACGACCATGGCCACAACCCAGGCTATCTCGAGAATGCTGCGAGCGCAGCAGGACTGCCGAATTGACGTGTGGTGCCTTGCACGTGCGAGGAAAACTCTCTGGTCAACCTTAAAACTAGCCAAGGGACATTTACGGGAAATGAAGAAATCTAGTCAGCCAGAATTAAGCCGGATGACTAAACCGATTGCAGAATTAAGAAAAAACAAAATGCGAGGAAGGTTGCACCTAGAACTGGTACTTAATAGACCCATATGCTACTCGACCATTCTGATCCAGAATGCGCGTAGTGGAATTTAGAATCTGTGCAGTTTTCTCATCGAAGATATTGCGAATACCAAACGAAATTATTGCACGGTCATGCAAACCGGTCTTCACGCT
>CASQMQ010000043.1 GCA_949430125.1 uncultured Pseudomonadales bacterium | reverse complement strand
GGGGGACACATCTCCACTTTTTCCTCTGCTGCTACGCTCTACGATGTGGGCTTTAACTACTTCTTCCATGGCCCGAATAAGGAAAACGAAGGCGACCTCATCTATTTTCAGGGGCATTCATCTCCGGGTATTTATGCGCGCTCCTATCTAGAAGGACGCATGGATGAAGCCAAGCTCGATAGATTTAGACAGGAAGTAGACGGCGATGGCCTCTCTTCCTATCCACACCCTTGGCTGATGCCTGACTACTGGCAATTCCCTACTGTATCTATGGGTCTCGGCCCGATCACGGCTATTTATCAGGCCCACGTTCTGAAGTACCTCACTAGCCGGAAGCTTGTAGATAACAGCAATCGCAAGATCTGGGCATTCCTTGGTGATGGTGAGACGGATGAGCCAGAATCACTCGGTGCTATCAGCAAGGCTGGGCGCGAGAAGCTGGACAATCTAATTTTTGTTATCAACTGCAATTTGCAGCGCCTCGATGGTCCTGTGCGCGGTAACGGCAAGATCATTCAAGAGCTAGAAGGTGTGTTCCGTGGCGCTGGATGGAATGTTATTAAGGTGGTTTGGGGTAGGCATTGGGATCCGCTGCTGCATGCGGATAAAGACGGCATACTTCAGGCCCGAATGGATGAGGTGGTTGATGGTGAATACCAAAACTACGTTAGCCGTGGAGGAGCCTATACGCGAGAGCACTTCTTCGGAAAAAGCCCAGAGCTACTGAAGATGGTCGAACACCTCTCCGATGATGACATCATGGCTCTAAATCGTGGCGGTCATGATCCATACAAGGTATATGCCGCCTATGCAGAGGCTGTGCAGAACAATGGCAAGCCAACGGTCATCCTTGCGAAGACAGTCAAGGGGTATGCCTTCGGCGATACAGCAGAGGCACAGAACGATACGCACTCGGTTAAGAAGCTCGACATTGAGGGCTTGAAGAAATTTAGAAACCGCTTCGGCATTCCAATCAAAGACAAGGACCTCGAGTCGGTTCCCTACTATAGACCACCAGAAGACAGTCTTGAGCTTACCTATATGCGCCAGATGCGCAGCGAGTTAGGTGGCCCTGTTCCTCAGCGGCGCGTGGAAACAATACCGCTAGAAATTCCGGGCCTGAGCGTATTCGAGAACCAAACGAAGAGCAGTGGCGACCGAGAGCTCTCGACGACTATGGCATTCGTGCGCATGCTAGCGGCGCTATCTAGAGATAAGGAAGTAGGCAAGCGTGTTGTGCCTATCGTTCCTGATGAGGCGCGCACCTTCGGAATGGAGGGTATGTTTCGCCAGATGGGCATCTACTCTTCCGTTGGTCAGTTATACGATCCTGAGGATTCCAATCAGGTGATGTATTACCGCGAAGACAAGGAAGGGCAGATGCTGGAAGAAGGCATCACGGAATCCGGCGCGTTCTCCGCGTGGCTGGCAGCTGCGACTTCCTATAGTGTTAGCAACTACCCCCTCATCCCTTTCTATATTTACTACTCTATGTTTGGTTTTCAAAGAGTGGGCGATTTGTGTTGGGCTGCTGGTGATTCTCAGGCGCGCGGTTTCTTGATAGGCGCCACTGCAGGTCGCACGACACTCAACGGTGAAGGCTTGCAGCACCAGGATGGTCACAGCCATATCCTAGCGTCAACGATTCCTAACTGTGTCTCCTACGATCCAGCTTATGCTTACGAACTTGCGGTTATTGTTCAAGATGGCTTACGTAGAATGTACAAGGAGATGGAATCCGTCTTCTACTACATCACCACGATGAATGAAAACTATAAACAACCTGAGCTACCCAAGGGTGCCGAAGAGGGCATCATCAAGGGCATGTACCTGCTCGAAGACGGAAGTAGCAAAGCGTATAAGACAGCGAAGCCTAAATCAGATCAGAGGTTGCGACTGCTAGGCAGTGGCACCATTCTGCTTGAAGTAAGAAAGGCCGCCGAGGTGCTACGTTTAGACTACGGCATATCGGTTGATGTGTGGAGCGTGACTAGCTTCAATGAACTGCGGAAAGAAGCGCTAGCCGTGACGCGCGAGAATATGCTCAACCCAAGCAAGAAGGCGAAGATTCCTTACGTGACTGAAATGCTTTTAAAGCAGAAGGGGCCGATTGTCTCAGCAACAGATCATATGAAGGCGCATTCCGATCAAGTTCGAGAGTTCGTTCCCGAGACTTTTAGAGTGTTGGGTACAGATGGATTTGGTCGCAGCGACAGCCGTGAGCAGCTTCGACATTTCTTTGAGGTCGATTGTAAATTCATCGTGCTGGCTGCGTTAACTGAGTTGAAAGAAGTAGGCGTAGTTACTGCAAAACAGATTACCGATCACATGAAGGCTAGTGGGATAGATCAGAATAAGCCAAACCCGCTCGCGCAGTAATCGAACCAGAATAGTGTTGATAACTTTCAGGAGCCGCTACCGGTGTCAATTGAGAATATAAAAGTTCCAGATCTGGGTGACTCCAGTGAAGTAGAAGTAATCGAGTTGCTTGTCTCGGTTGGGCAGTCTGTGGAAGAGAACGATTCGCTTTTGGTTTTGGAAAGCGATAAAGCTGCTATGGAAATCCCAGCGCCGATGGCTGGCGTGGTGAAAAGCATCTCTGTGAACCTAGGTGACCAGGTTAGCACCGGTAGTGAAATGCTCTCGCTGGAAATTGCTGAAAGTGGCAGTCAAGATTCTGCTCCAGCGGAAGAACCAGCAGCTGCTGCAGAATCATCGAAAGAAGAGCCCTCCGCTGAACCGGCGAAGATTGAAGAAACTGCTTCTGCTCCCGTGGCAGCGGCTGACCCTACATCTCAAACTATCGAAGTCCCAGACTTGGGCAGCGATGACGAAATTGAGATTATCGAAATCCATATCAAAGAGAAAGACTCAATCGAAGTCGATGATGTGTTGATCACACTGGAGTCCGATAAGGCTGCTATGGACGTGCCTGCGCCTTATGCAGGCGTCATAGAAACCTTGTTAGTCGCAGTTGGCGACAAAGTTAAAACTGGTTCGCCGATTGCTAAAATCCTGGCGAGCGCACCTGCGGCTAAAAAAGAAGCGCCGGCGGCTAAACAAGAAGCGCAGCCAGTTGAGGCGACAGCGTCAAGCAAGCCCGCGCCTGCTCCATCCCAAGCGGTGGCATCTGCACCTGTCACATCTGGGAACGAATCCTCGAAGAAAGTTTACGCAGGCCCGGCTGTGCGGAAAATGGCCAGAGAACTAGGCGTCGATCTTGGGCAGGTTAGGGGTAGCGGTGCGAAATCTCGACTCCTTAAAGAGGATGTGCAGGAATTTGTTAAGAGCAAAATCAATGCGCGTGCAGGTCAGAGCGTTTCACTAGCTACCATACCCGACATAGATTTTAGCCAATTTGGTGAAGTAGAAGAAGTCCAGCGTAGTAAGCTACATAAGCTCATCTCGGTGAACATGCAGCGTAACTGGAACTCTGTTCCACATGTCGCCCAGTTCAATGAGATTGATGTTACAGATCTCGAAGAGTTCAGGGCGGGGCTGAAGGGCGAGGCGGAACGTCGCGATATCAGATTAACGTTCCTTCCATTCTTGCTGAAGGCTTGTGCGAAGGCTTTGTTGGAATATCCGCAATTCAATGTTTCATTACACTCCTCCGGCGAATACCTAATTCAGAAGAAGTACGTGCATATCGGTATGGCAGTTGCGACCGAAGCGGGACTAGTTGTTCCCGTCATCAGGAATGTCGATCAGAAGACGATTTGGCAATTGGCCGAAGAAGTTATCGAGCTATCCAATAAGGCTAAGATCAGAAAGCTCAAGGCTGACGAGATGCAGGGTGCTTGCTTCACAATTTCTAGCTTGGGGGCTATCGGCGGTACAGGATTTATTCCTATCGTTAACGCACCTGAAGTAGCAATTCTTGGTGTCGCAAAAACTGATATTAAGCCGGTGTATATCGACGGGGAATTCGTTCCACGAAAAGTCTTGCCGATTACCCTGTCGTATGACCATAAAGCGGTCAACGGTGTAGATGGCGGTTTATTCGCTACCTATCTAGGAAAATTACTTGGTGATGTAAGGCATTTGGCTCTATAGCATTAAAAATGTCTGAGATTGATCCAGTTAGCCTCGATGGAATCAGGCTGGATAGAAAAGTCTGTGATCACCGCTGCTAACAGACTTGATGGGGCAGCCATAGGCTTGGCTCAAGTTCTCTTCGGTCAGCACATCGACACTTCTTCCCACTAGCGATTCACCATCGGCCAGCAATAAGATTATGTTCTCGCAAAATCTGACCGCGAGATTGATGTCGTGCGTTGCCATGATCAAGCTGGCTGAGGTCTCGGCAACTTTATTCGTGAGTACAGATAGTAGTTTCACCTCAAAAGCGACATCCAAATGATTGCTCGGTTCGTCTAGCAAGAAAAGCTGCGGAGTCTGAGCTAGCAACATGGCCAGAGCTAACCTCTGCAGTTCACCCCCAGATAGAGTGCCTACGTCGCGTTCTTTTAATTGATCTAAGTCGAAGGCGGCTAAGGCACTTTCGGCGATCTCAATGTCTTTCTGATCGTCCCATAGAAGAGGCTGCGTATGGGGGTGGCGTCCTAGCATTACCGTTTCGAAAACTGTTGCAGGCAGTGCTTCGATGCCCTGCTGAAATAGGATGCCAACTTTACTCGCGAGTTCTCTCTGCTTTAGATCGTAGATACTCTTTCCATCTAACTGAATACTGCCCTGACTTGCGTGACGCTGTCCTATCAGTGCATGTAATAAAGTAGTTTTGCCGGCTCCGTTTTTTCCTAGCAATCCCCAACGCTGATTTTCCCCAATCTGTACAGTCAGATCGCGACAAAGAATTTTGTTCTCAATCTGAAGGTTAAGAGACTGGATAGTAAGGATCGCCATGCTATTTCCGAATTGTAGACCGTAGAATCAGAATAAAGGCAGGCACACCGATGACTGCCGTAACCACACCAACGGGAAGCTGCTGTGGGGCTATCAATGTTCGGGCCAGGCTATCTGCCAGAACGAGAAAACTTCCCCCGAGCAAAACGCAGGAGGGTATTAATATGCGATGATCTCGTGCGCCCACTAAGCGCAGCATGTGCGGAATTATAAGACCAACAAATCCGACAGACCCGGCGATTGTTACGGCGGTTGCTGTAAATACTGATGCTGAAAAGAATAACAGTAGCCGTAGCGAGGTCACATTGACTCCTAAACTCACGGCTAATAACTCGCCCCGTATGAGTACATTTAAAGAGCGACTGACAGCAATGCCGCCAACCATACCTACAAGCAATAGCAGATAATGAGCAGGATTGACGCTACTCTGGCTCAGGTCGCCCATCAGCCAAAATAACATGCTCTGCACATTGTTGGTGGAACTTGTGGTGAGCAGGATATTAATTACGGCACCCCAGCCAGCGGAAACTACGACACCCGTGAGAAGCAACCTTGTCACAGACCAGTTGCCAAATTTATTGGCAATTCCAAAGACTAGAAATATTGAGAACAGGGCGCCAGCGAAGGCGGCGTTCGATAGCCAAAACCCTGTGGCTCCAACGAGTATGGCCGATAGCGCTCCGACTGCTGCACCACCAGAAATGCCTAAGATATAGGGGTCGGCGAGGGGATTGCGTAGTAGCACTTGCATGATCGCACCGGATAGCGCTAGCAAGCCGCCGGTCACGAACGCTGCCAAAGTTCGGGGTACGCGAATCTCTTGCAGTACCTGCGAGTTGAGGCTGGGTTCTGACGAAAAAATACTCTGGCTCAACTGCGCTACTGTTATGTCGACGCTACCACTAAGCAGTGAGAAAACGATGCTAGCCACACAGAATACTGTTAGCGCTATCAGTAGTAGTATTTGCTTTTGAGCGATCAAAAGTGGTTTCCTGAAATTCTGTGGATAGGCGTGCTGTTTTAGTGAACAAGCTTCGAAAATTCAGCATTACCGCGGCTTGGTCGATCTTATCATTTAATGTGTTGCATTCACTATTAATGATAAACTGCTGTTCGTCCTAGCCTCAGGTTTTAGGCGGCTGCCATTTAACAATTACAATGCAGGTTGATTTTTTCTGCCGATAGATAGGAGTTGAGTAAGCGATGCCTTCGTTCGATATAGTTTCAGAAGTTGATATGCATGAATTGAACAATGCTTTAGATCAGTCTAATCGAGAGGTGGGAACGCGTTTTGATTTTAAGGGAATAGATGCCTCGTTCGAGTTGGATAACGATTCCAATATTAAAGTAAGTGCCGAAGCCGACTTTCAAATCCAACAAATGTTAGAAATGCTGCGCTCAAAAATGGTAAAGCGTGGTATCGATACTAAGAGCCTTAAAGAAGGTGACGTGCAACTGGTAGGTCAGAAGGCAAGTATGATCGTTACTGTGCAGCAGGGTATCGAGGCAGATATTGCTCGCAAGATTGTGAAGGCCGTCAAAGAGGCTAAGCTCAAAGTACAAACGGCGATCCAAGGCGAGAAATTGCGCGTAACGGGCAAGAAGCGTGACGATCTTCAGCAAGTAATGGCTTTGCTGAAGGAGGGCAGTTATGGCGTTCCTTTGCAGTACGATAATTTTCGCGACTAATTGCTTGCTCAGTCTTGCAGCTTAGGGCGATTTAGGAATTTAATTTGTCACAGAAACTTTCATTCGCAGATTCAATTCGAGCGCTAAGAGACAGGCGCTTTCTGACGATTTTGTTGTTTGGGTTTTGTAGTGGTTTTCCCTTTGTGTTAACCGGTTCTGTTCTAACCTTGTGGTTGCAGGAATCTGGCTTTTCTCGATCTACCATTGGTTTTATTGGGGCGGTAAGTACTGTCTATGCAATTAATTGGATGTGGGCGCCGTTTGTCGACAGGATAAAACTGCCCATACTCTATCGTCTGTTTGGTCAGCGTCGATCCTGGATTCTATTTTGTCAGATGGCTATCGCTTTGTTGCTGTTTGCAATTAGCTTCGGTGACCCTAGGGAAAATTTGCTTTACGTAACACTTATAGCAGTTGCCATTGCTACATTCAGTGCAACTCTAGATATCGCCGTCGATGCCTACCGCATTACTATATTTTCCCGTGATGAAATGGACGTGAAGATGCCTTACGCCGCTGCGATGACTACGAGTGGCTGGTGGGCTGGATACGGGTTTATTGGTGGTGCGCTGGCTCTGGCTTTGGGTGGCGAAACAATTGGGTTGGATTGGCCAGTTGTCTATCGCTACCTGATCTTACTCTATGTGTTTATTTTTGCTCTAGTTATAGCATCGCCTGAACCGGTTATCGAAGATGCTGATTTAATACCGGAAGGAAAAAACGCAGAAAAATCCGTTTCTGCTTGGATGGCAAAATATTTTGTTGGGCCATTTAAGGAGTTTTTCAATCGCTGTGGATTTCGACTGGCCTTGGCTGTGTTGTTGTTCCTGCTGGTGTTTAAGCTAGGTGAATCCATGCTGGGCCGGATGTCATTGATCTTTTATGTTGAGGTTGGTTTTACTACGGATCAGATTAGTTTTTATTCAAAATTTTTTGGAGGCTTGGTTACAGCTGCATTCGCCATTCTAGCGGCTATGGTTAATACGCGATTTGGTGTGATGAGGGGTTTGTTTATTGCAGGGGTCGCCATGGCCGCTGCTAACTTGTTGTACGCGCTGATAGCGATTGTTGGGCCGAATACTAACCTGTTTATTTTCACCCTAATTATCGATAATTTTTTCGTGGCTTTTTCAACGGTTGCTTTCGTTTCCTTTGTTTCCTACTTCACGAGTCGCACGTATACGGGGACTCAATACGCCCTAATGGTATCGATTTCTAATCTAGGCAGGACCACCCTGGCAGCTGGAAGTGGGGCACTCGTGGATTTTCTTAACGGCGACTGGGCTTTCTTTTTCGTACTGACCAGCCTAATGGTTATCCCTGGGCTCTGCCTTTTGGTTTGGGTTAGAAGGCTGATGAAATCTTATGAGCCGGAGCAAGCCGCTCAGCCGATGTCCTGATTCCAGCCATATTTTTTCAACGAGAACCTACCGTTCACAAACACCACCCCTTCAGCCTCTAGCCTTCCTTTCTGTGTCTGGTATTCACGACTGGCGGTGGGGAAAGAGAGTTTTCCCTGAGAATTCGCAACTCGGTGCCAAGGAAGCTTGGTTCCAGTGGGAAGGTTTTTCATAGTATGACCCACGTATCTGGCATATCCAGGCAGGCCAGCCAATCTAGCCACCTGCCCATAGCTAGAGACTTTCCCCTTGGGGATCTGATAGACGATTTGCCAGATCTTCTCTTTGTTGTTGAGCACTGAGTCGTTCATAACCAATAGTTGGTGTATCCGCTATCGTGTTAAGGTAAGCATATTATAAATTCAACCGAGGTTGCCCGTGCGTTTTCTTTTCATTTTTTTCATCTTGGTGCCCCTGGGTGAAATGTTGCTGTTATTTGAGGTCAGCGATCGAATCGGTTCGCTGACAACGCTTGGGATGGTGGTGGCAACGGCAGTTATTGGGGTGCAGATTCTGAAGCGGCAAGGGTTCGCTACACTGACCCGGGCGAACCAGAAGCTTCAATCAGGGCAATTACCAGCACAGGAGATAGTCGAAGGCATGCTGCTCGCGGCGGCAGGGCGCGCTTCTGTTAACTCCCGGATTTATCACCGATACGATCGGCTTTGTCTTGCTAACTGGCCCGCTACGCAGGCAGATTGCGAGTTCCGTGGTTAGATCGGGTATGGTCAAAGCGATGGGTGGGTCAGCCTCAGGGGCTAGCTTTGGTCACTTTAGTAGTGGAGGCGGCCAACGAGGTCGACCAAGCGGGCCGAATGTCTACGAGGGCGACTACCATGAGGAGTCGGCTTCACTTCCCGAAAGTGAGCAAAAATCAGATGCTGATTCGGATAAAAAAGATCAATAAAAACAAGTAGATACGCTACCGCTGTTGCTAGGTCGAAAAAAACCTCGGTAAATGTCTCAAAAGCATTGAATTTCCTGCGACTAACCCCATTTAGGAGTCATCAACTAATTTGCGTGGGAGGCCTGAAATAGCAGCCTGCGCTGGAGATTGGTAATTTGAGGATGATTGCGTCAGCCACCGGGGCAGAGGTGATTTTTTTCAGTACTGTTAATCAAATCGTTCGATTTGGGAGAGATACATAATGAATATCCGGCCTTTACAAGATCGCGTTGTTGTTCGACGCATGGAAGAAGAGTCAACCAGCGCAGGAGGCATCGTGCTTCCGGGTTCTGCAACTGAAAAGCCAGCGCAAGGTGAAGTTGTAGCTGTTGGTCCTGGCAAGCGTCAGGAGAATGGCGACTACTCAGCCTGTGGACTTAAACGTTGGTGATACCGTTGTTTTTGGAAAGTATTCCAGCAACACAGTAAAAATTGGTGACGAAGAGTTATTGATTTTGAATGAAAGCGAAATATTTGGCGTTATCGAAAAGACGAAGACGAAAAAGAAGAAGTAGATCATCAATTTTCGACTCCAACAATCATTTAGACAAGACAGGAATTTTTAAAAATGGCTAAAGACGTAAAATTCGGTGATGCAGCTCGCCAAAAACTGCTGAAGGGCGTAAACGTCCTTGCAGACGCTGTGAAAGTAACTTTGGGCCCTAAGGGTCGCAACGTTGTTTTGGACAAATCTTTCGGCGCTCCTACCGTAACTAAAGACGGCGTATCCGTAGCGAAAGAAATTGAGCTTGAAGACAAGTTTGAAAACATGGGTGCACAGATGGTTAAGGAAGTCGCATCGCAGACTTCTGATGTTGCCGGAGACGGAACTACAACAGCTACCGTTCTCGCACAAAGCATCTTGAACGAAGGCCTAAAATCCGTAGCAGCGGGCATGAACCCGATGGATCTTAAGCGTGGTATCGATAAGGCAGTTGTTGCCCTTGTTGCAGAAGTTGGCAAGCTTGCTAAGCCTTGCACTAATTCAAAGGCAATCGCACAGGTCGGCACGATCTCTGCTAACTCTGACGAGCAGGTCGGTCAGATTATCGCTGAGGCGATGGATAAGGTTGGTAAGGAAGGCGTCATCACTGTAGAAGATGGCTCTGGACTAGAGAACGAGCTCGACGTTGTTGAAGGTATGCAGTTCGATCGTGGTTATCTATCGGCTTACTTCATCAACAATCAAGAAAGCATGAGTGCCGATCTAGAAGATCCATTGATTCTTTTGGTAGACAAGAAAATCTCCAATATTCGTGACATGCTAGGCCTCCTCGAAGGCGTTGCTAAGTCTGGGCGTCCTTTGCTAGTGATAGCTGAAGACGTTGAAGGCGAAGCGCTAGCGACTCTTGTTGTGAACAATATGCGTGGCATCGTTAAGGTTGTTGCGGTTAAGGCTCCTGGCTTTGGCGATCGCAGAAAATCTATGCTTGAGGACATCGCAATATTGACTGGCGGTACTGTGATTTCAGAAGAAGTAGGTCTGAGTCTTGAAGGCGCAACAATCGATGACCTCGGTTCAGCGAAGCGCGTACAGATCAGCAAAGAAAATTCAACGATCATCGATGGTGCTGGCAACGGCAAGGCTATCAAGGGTCGCGTATCACAGATTCGTGCGCAGATCGAAGAAACTTCTTCCGACTACGATCGTGAGAAGCTTCAGGAACGTGTTGCTAAGCTTGCCGGCGGTGTTGCCGTGATTAAGGTTGGTGCAAGTACTGAAATGGAAATGAAAGAGAAGAAGGCTCGCGTAGAAGACGCATTGCATTCAACTCGCGCCGCGGTAGAAGAAGGTGTTGTACCTGGTGGTGGTGTTGCTCTGGTTCGTGCCTTGACAGAAAGTTGAAGGCCTTAAAGGCGATAACGACGATCAGAACGTTGGTATCGGCATCTTGCTAAAAGCGGCAACTGCCCCTCTGCGTCAGATCGTAGCTAACGCTGGTGAAGAGGCTTCAGTTATCTTAGATAAAGTTAAGGCTGGTAAGGGCAACTACGGTTTTAACGCAGCGACTGGCGAATACGGCGACATGATCGCGATGGGTATTCTTGATCCTGCGAAAGTGACTCGTACAGCGATTCAGGCGGCTGGCTCTGTTGCTGGTTTGATGATTACTACTGAGTGCATGGTTACTGAATTGCCAACCGAAGGCGGCGCCCCTATGGGCGGTGGTATGCCTGATATGGGTGGTATGGGTGGAATGCCAGGCATGATGTAAAAATCGGCCGTCTGGGGCGGTCTTGAACCTCCCTGGCTTCGTTGGCTTTAGGGCTTCCGATGCTCGCGTATGGTCTACTACGCTGTGCTTCGGCTCCCTAAAGCGCCTCGCCAGGAAGGCTCAATCCTCTCCCCAACGACCGATTTTGAAGACTGGTTGATCGGAATTTCGATAAACAGAAAGGCAATACTGCGAGGTGTTGCCTTTTTTCGTTCTGGCTTGTTACTAGTCTTAAGCGCTCAGCTAGGTTCTTGTTGGCGAAGTCCCAGTTTACTAGGTTGTCTAGGAATGAGCCTAGGAAGTCTGGTCTGCGATTTTGGAAGTCTAGATAGTAGGCGTGCTCCCATACGTCGCAGACTAGGATCGGGGTTGCGCCGTCGGTTAGCGGGGTTTCTGCGTTGGCGGACTTTGCGATTTGTAGCTTCCCGCCATCGTTTACTAGCCATACCCAGCCGCTGCCGAATTGTCCCATTCCGCCTGCTACGAATTCTGCTTTGAAGTTGTCGTAGCTGCCGAAGGCCTCGTCTATCTTCGTGGCGATAGCTCCAGTTGGAGCGCCACCACCGGAAGCGCTAAGGCTATTCCAGAAGAAGCTGTGGTTGTAGTGCTGGCCTACATTATTAAATAGGGCTCCGCCTGCTTTAGTAGTTTCTTTTACCAGTTCTTCCAAGCTGTCAGCAGAAATATTCGCATCAGCCAGTAATTCATTGCCTTTTACTACGTAAGCGTTGTGATGTTTGCCGTGGTGTATGTTCAAGGTGTTGGCAGACATATGTGGCTCTAACGCTTCTTTTGCAAAAGGAAGCTCAGGTAATTCTAGATTCATAATTTCTACATTCCATTAACGGGTTACAAATGCAAGGCAAACACTAGCCCATTCTCTGAATGATTTTCAGTGTTAACAGAGGTGTCTGGCAGTGCGATGAGAGGTTTATTATAACAGGAAAACGCAGTGCGAAAAACGCCAGAGGTGATGTTCGAGGGCTAATTAATTGGGGCACGAACCGAAGCTGAAAGCTTGCGGTACGTGCCCCATGTCTTTTTCTAAAGCAATTGCATGATAAGTAGCAAGACTGCGCCGAGTGCAATGCCGCAGTGAATTACGCCAACTATACTTGTCATTGGTCCCTGCTTTCCCTTTATGGCATTGAACTGCAAGCCGAGGATAATAACGACGCAGATAATTTGTGCCAGACTGCTAACTCCACCTTCCATCGATATGGGTAACCGTCCTGCTCCCCCTAAGTGGCCCGATGCGCCCATGAAAAATAGCATAGGAAGAGAAAAGAGGGTGTTTGTTCGTGAAGCAAGACCTGCTCTAGCCAGAGCGCCTGCAGCTGCGGGGTCGGCTTCGCCGCCGCCGATGACAGCATCGGTTGAGGCTATTACGATCTTCTGTGCCGGCCATATGATTAGCCAAACATTAAGAAACATTAGCGTGCCCATTAACATGCCAATCATGATATAAAAATTAACCGCACTGGCGAGATAGCCTGCTAATGCTAAGCCCGATATGAACGTAAGAAGGGCGCCATACCGGAACCACCAGAGAGCCCGCGGAACGAGTTTAGAGATAACGGCAGATTTTGTGCCAGCATCCGTTACCTTGAAGAACTCGGTCTGTACAAAATTGAAGTAATACAATATGCCGATCCAGATCACGCCAGCGAACATGTGGATCCAGCGAAATAGATACGATATTAAATTTTCTAATTCCATAGTGGGGCTCCAGGGCTCGTTTATGAATTGTTCCATACCCACGCTAGCCCGAGGTGTTTAGTCGGTATGATTGACTGTAGTTACCATCGGCCTGAAGACTTAGATATTGAGTGGCGGGAGGGATGGAATGAGCTGGCTGATTTCTATGATAACATTAGTCTATGACAAACAGCGACGATCTAGATAACATCCCTCCAATTGTCCCCGACAGGGACGATGTGGATACTCATCGAAGCAACAAGCGTGCGCAGGGGCAGGATATTGTTCGCCCTGGCTATCATGCTGAGAAGGTGAAGGTGAGCACGTGGCCAGTGCGTATCATGCTGACACTGATCGTTTTCGCGATGGGTGGTGCCGGCTATGGTGCCTATCTGGGCTACGGTGAATATCTGAACGATTGGGAGCAGGCCGAACTGCGCATCGCTGATTTAGAGAGACGTCTCGCTCTTGCTGGAGAATCTACCGAAGAATCTGCATTCAATATGTTCGAGAGAATGGACTTCAATTTCTCGGAGATAGACAAGCTCTGGGCTGCGCGACGCGTAATTAATGGCTCTATAGAGGATCTGCAGTCTGAGATCGCGAAAATCGGCCTAGTAAACGAAGGGCAGAATGAAACCACGGCTGCAAATAGCCAACAGATCGCCTCGAGCAGTCAGCTTGTAATGGCGAGTGAGACGAAGATCAATGCCCTGAATAACGATGTCGCGGCAATCATGCAATCTGTTAATGGCCTAAACACCTCAGTTCAGGAACTAGATGCAATGCGTGGCGACCTTTCCTCAATACGCCAGTCGCTTAATAGCGGCGATAGCACCGTACTAGGCTTGGTTGGCAGATTGGAATATATGGAAGAATCCATGGAGTCTGTGAATGCCCACAGGCTACAGATCAATGAAAGCCTATTCCGCCTCCAGGAAAACCTGGAAGCGCTACAGATCTCATCTGGCATTCAATAGCTGCAAATCTCACTTTCCGGTAAACCGCGGTTCGCGTTTTTCGATAAACGCGGTCACACCTTCTTTGAAATCAGGGCGCGAGGCACAGTCGGAAAAATATTCGGCTTCCGCTTGCAGCTGTGACTCGAATTCACTTTCCAGAGATCG
>CASQMQ010000042.1 GCA_949430125.1 uncultured Pseudomonadales bacterium | reverse complement strand
TCACTAATATCTTTGAATGAATCGAAGTAATTAGTTATAGCACTGGCCGTGTGATTCCCGAATCGCCAAGAGAGCATCAGACTACTCTGCAGTTCTGGGCTAATCAGTCGCTGATCTATTCCCTCGATGTCGGAAGTGGCGAAATCTAGGAGCGCTCCCTTATTCTCGAATTCTTCAATATAGGTTGTTGTGGAGCTGAGGATAAACTGACCGAAGCGATTCGTATCCCATATATAGGAGGCGCCCAGATCAAATCCGTTCGATTCGACATTGGTTCCCAGTAGTGGGTTGTCTATATTGAATTCTGTGATTGCCGAATCATCGATGTATAGATTTGTTAGCCCGCCCTGCCAATTGTTATTGGTCGCCGGCGTCTCATCGATCTGCATTTTCCAAGCATCTGCACTAACGCTCAGGCCAGCAATAGGATCAATCTGCATACCAAGATTGAAGTTTAAGGCATCGTCCACAACAGCACCTTGAAAGTCTTTCTGCTCAACAGTTCTGGCAATGCTCAAAAATGGCGCTTGCTCATTCAATATAGAGCTGGGTGCTATGCGGAAAATAGCGCTACCTGACTGGTTATCTGCAGGTTCATCGATAAAGGAATAACCATCCTGAGCCATAGCGGAAGAACCCATGAAGGCTATTCCAAGTAGCAGCGAATTCATCGCCGGCGCATTCTGTAGATGGTTGATTTTCATTACTCTCAATCTTTTCCAAAAAGCCTTACTGATAAGGAGCCCAAGCATTCGCCACAGCTAAACCGACTCCTCAAGCACCTCTGAGATCTAGCACCATAGCAGGCCAATGAGAATGGATTTGTAGCTTGAAATCGGTGATATACCGGTCTGATATTGACGCCATTAATTCCCGCCTTATTAAGAAATTTACTTTTATATCAGCAATTTATGTATAGCTAAGCTGAGAGGTGTACGTTCTCGGTGCGGGGTAACAAAGATAGGAGCTGGGCAATATTTTCGGATTGTCCAGGAAGGACCATTTCAGGGTGGATCTCCGCCAGCGGCATTAAAACAAACTTTCTCTGCATAGCTCGGGGATGAGGCAATATCAAGCGAGAACTTTCAAGCTCTTGATTTCCAAATGAAATAATATCTATATCCAGAGTGCGGGCCTGATTTTGCTCGGCGCTGCGCTGACGACCATAATCGGCTTCAATGCCCTGCAAAACTGCCAAAAACTCGTTAGCAGATGTCTTCGAGGGTAATCGCAGAACCATGGCTGCGTTGATGAAATCGCCGGTACCCCCAGGGCAGTCTACTGGCTCACTACGATACACAGAGGAAGAATCGGCTTCTATGCTAATAAGTCTCAGACTCTCCATCGCAGCAAGCACGATCTCTCTCGGAGAACGATTCAAATAGGGCAGGTTCGAGCCTAGACTGACCGCTACCGCTACTAAATTGCTATCGGTGGTATTGTTCAGAATACTCATGGACCGCTTCAACGAAATGTGACACATGGTCCGGATTTACCTCCGGAGTGATTCCATGACCAAGATTGAATACATGGCCCTCACCAGAACCGAAGCTCTTTAAAATGGTTGCCACTTCTTCACGAATGACCGCGGGAGATGCATAAAGAATTGAGGGATCCATATTGCCTTGCAGGGCAACTCTATCTCCAACCCTTGCTCGGGCATCACCAATTTCTGTCGTCCAATCCAAGCCGATTGCATCACAGCCTGAGTCGGCAATCGATTCAAGCCACTGCCCACCGTTCTTCGTGAAAACGATAACAGGAACACGTCGGCCCTCATTTTCTTTTTGTAGCTTGCTGACGATCTTCGTCATGTAATTGAGAGAAAATTCTCGATAAGCGTTGCCGCTTAGAATCCCGCCCCAGGTATCAAATATCTGTACGGCTTGCACACCGGCGCGGATCTGCGCATTCAGGTATTGGGTAACTGAATCTGCCAATCTTTCTAATAACAAGTGCATAGCTTCGGGATAGTCATACATGAATTGCTTAGCGAGCCGAAAATCTTTACTCCCCCCACCTTCGATCATATAAGTCGCCAAGGTCCAAGGACTCCCAGAAAAACCGATCAGCGGTACCGTCCCATTCAATTCTTTGCGAATTACCGACACGGCATCTGTCACATAAGACAACTCGTCCGCAATATCGACATCGGGCAATTGCTCGACATCCGCCGCCGACCGAATCACCTTATGAAACTTTGGTCCCTCTCCTTCGGAAAAATACAAACCCTGCCCGAGCGCATCGGGAATTGTAAGTATGTCTGAGAATAAGATGGCTGCATCGAAGGGGTAACGCCTCAAAGGCTGCATCGTGACCTCACATGCTAACTGTGGCGTTTTACATACCGTTAGGAAATCACCTGCCTGCTTGCGCGTGGCGCGGTACTCCGGCAGATAACGGCCTGCCTGTCGCATCATCCATACAGGGGTAACATCTACCGGCTCACCTAATAGAGCTTTCAATAGTCGGTCATTCTTTAAAGTCACAGCTTACTCACTTTGCTTAGTGGGGTATGGGCATCAGCAATTCCAACGCCGGATTAGGAACAGCGCTGATTGCTCGAGCCTGAACAGGGGGCAATTTTACACGAGCCGTATTTATTCACAATCTAGACACCGAGTCAGACTGCTCCTGCGTCTTTCGCGGCATTCAAAAGGAGTTGGCGTACTCGCTACTTTAAAGATACGAGCTTGGAATCTAGCAGCTCTTGGATGTCAGTTTGAATCCCGGCCACAGATCGCACCCATGGCTCATTAGAGCGCAGCTTGGCCGGAAGAGAAGGAATCGACCGAGCGGCCTCATCCCTATCATCGAAGGCAGCGAGCACGGCTACGAACCAGGGCTTGCCTTGATAGCGTGTTTCGAAATAACCAGCAGGATGATCAGCATTCAATTGCGCAACAAATTCGCTGATATTTGCTTCCGAGTACGAGGCTAAAAGTTGTACGGCATAATCTCTAGGGGATGCCTGAAGTAGCTGTTCCACAAATGGCGATGCTGTTGCTATCACCACTGTTTCTTCAACTACTGCAATCTCAACAATCGGCCCCGCCACGTCAGCAGGGACAACTAGTAGAGAATCATTAATTTCAGCGCCATTGTTCGCTAGAGGAACTGATTCCGCGACAACGACCTCTTCTATTGAAGATGTCGCTACTGAATTCGATTCATCGAAATCCGCAACTTCAGACACTGGGAATTCTTCCAGCTCAGCAACGGCCACTTCAACTGCAGCCGGTTGCTCGGGCACAGCAGCAGGCAACTCAGTTGCCGGCTCAACTTCGATAGCTTGTGTTGTCTTTGGAGTCACCGCGACAGTGATAGGTATCGACTCTGTCTCGCGCGGGCCTGTCTCCCAAAAAAGTAGAGTCCCGGCTAGCATCACAACTAGCGTGGCAGCAGCAAACCAATACCTAGGCTGAATACTGACTAATGGACTTCTCTTCACATCCGGATTGTAACCGTCTAGCGCTTCAATTCCTTCGTGCTCATCATCTTGCGCAATCCTATCGCCGCTATAGACCGGACCGATGTCCGCAAACTCATCGCGTTCGCTGGCGGGCGCAGCTGCGTTAAGAGCATCAACTACTAGGCTGTTAATCGCGCCGGGCATACCCAGCGATGAATTATGAATGGCACCCACGATGCCACCGTCAATTGGCAATTCTTTTGTGAATCTGGCTGTCGCCAACTTGAAGCGAATATATTCTTGAGTCTCGTCACTGGCAAACCCATCCAACGGAAAAACCGCAAGACGCTCCTTCGCATCGATAGTCAGTGTGCTTTGCAGCAGGCTATCGAGCTGGTTTTCTCCAAACAACAATGCATGGATACTCGAGTCAACACAGCTGACTAATAGTTTCGTGAGCAAATGCAATACTTCGTCACTAAGCTCGTGAGCATCATCTATTATCAATATCAGCGAACTCGCTTCCAGATCGAGCTCCGCAGCATAGCGACAGATCTGTTCTATTGAGGAGTTACTATCCGAACTACCCGTGGGCTTAAATCCTAGGGCGTCCTGTAACTTCTCAAGAAATTGGCTCTGATTCATGAACAAAGTAGCAGCTACCTTTACACACACAGCTTCATCAGCGAATCGATCACAAAAATTTGTAGCAAGGGTAGTCTTACCAGCGCCCAAGGGCCCGGTAACGGCTATCATGGCGTTACTGTAAAGAGAAAACTCTACGATCTGGTCAAGTAGATTTTGACGTTGACCACTGCAATAAAAATCGCGGCTCTTTGCGCCAGGCACGAACGGGTCGAAGTCAAGATTTAGCCATTGGGTATATGTATTCATAGTCATCTACGCTGCTTATCTACTTACATACAGAGATTGTCACCAGCGGTTAAAGTGCTCTCGAGTAGTGATGGCTCGATATCTCCATCGACTACGCCTTCACCTATAGCTTTCAGTAATACAAACCTGATTTTGCCCGATTCCGCCTTCTTATCTGACAACATTAAATCCAAATATTGCTCTACTGATATATCGGTAGGAGGGAGCACTGGCATACCAAAATTTTCTTCTAAGACGGCACGAATCCGCTGCGCAACCGCCAGGTCAATCCAGCCTAGTTTGTGTGACAAGTCAGCCGCCATCACCATACCCATTGCCACGGTCTCACCATGTAGCCAATTGCCATAGCCGCTTGCGGTTTCTATCGCATGACCAAAGGTGTGCCCGAAGTTAAGCATTGCTCGAACCCCTGACTCCCGTTCATCCTTGGCCACAATTTCGGCCTTAATCTCGCAACAGGTTCTAATTATCTGCGACAAAAGCGCTGAATCAGACTTGCCAATGCCTTGACTGTTTGCCTCGAGCCAATCAAAAAACCCAGCGTCGTAGATGAGCCCGTACTTGAGCACCTCTGCAAGACCCGCTTTCACTTCGCGTCGTGGCAAAGTACTCAATACGTCAGTATCAGCTAACACACAGATGGGCTGATAGAACGCACCGATCATATTCTTACCCAGAGGATGGTTCACCCCTGTCTTCCCTCCTACCGACGAGTCCACCTGCGCCAGCAGTGTAGTAGGAATCTGAATGAAGTTAATTCCTCGTAGATAGGTCGCAGCAGCAAACCCGGTGATGTCGCCCACAACACCGCCGCCTAGCGCGATTAACAGAGTATTCCGATCGTATTTGCCAGCAAGTAACACGTTGTAAATATGACTTATAGCATCGAGGTCCTTATGCGCCTCGCCATCTGGAAGAACGATATCTAGCACATCCTGACCAGGAAATAGCTGCTTCGCCTTATTCATATAAAGAGGCGCAACCACATCATTACTGACGATAACTACCCTACCCTTTCCTAAATACGGTGCTACAAGCTCTGCCTTGTTGAGTAAGCCCTGACCAATAAAGATTGGATAGGATCTTTCACCTAGTTCAACGTCTACAGTAATCATTTTTCTCTATTCCAGATTTTGATTAACGGTTCTTTGCTAAAATTAATCTGCTTGCGAACCGCCCATTTCAACTTTAAGTTGTTTACAAATTTCCTGACTAACGGTCTTCGGATTTCTTCGATAAGTATCCACAACCATGTCCGCAACTTCTTGATAAAGCGGCTCGCGGATTTCCATCAACTCACGAATTTTCTGCTCAGGGTTAGGTGTTTGCAGCAACGGCCTAGTTTTATCGCGACTCGTTCTTTCTACCTGCTGGCTTATAGGTGCGCGCAGGTAAACTACGACGCCTCTAGCCTTCAACCATTCACGATTCTCGGCTAAGATGACAGCCCCGCCGCCGGTCGCTAACACAATGTTCTTGTTCTGAGTGAGCTGCTCGATCATCCGCGTTTCACGAACCCGAAATCCGCTCTCGCCTTCCACATCGAAAATCCAAGGTATATCGGCCCCAGTAGAAGCCTCTATTTCGCGGTCGGAGTCGAAAAACTCCAGGCCAAGCGAATCGGCAAGTACGCGCCCGATCGTAGTCTTACCAACACCCATTGGCCCAACAAGGAATAAATTTCCAGAATAGCTCATACACTGCACACTCAGACTTCAGCTTACTCGTCACTTGGCTGACTCGATCACATAAGAACTACGGAGACTAAGTCACCCATGCGCGGTAAACGCGGAATAATTACGGTCGTTTTAGACAGGAATTAGTGCTGGCTTTCTTGCCAAAATTGCCTAGAGCGCTAATATTTTCTAGCTTTTCAAGCACTTATAAACCCCCTAAAACCTTCTACTTCCGACCAACCTCCTAGAATGAGACGATTGTCCGACCCTTTATACTGCGAATTAATGGACCAACTCTCTAGCAAGCTTGAAAAATATTGCTAATGATAACAAAAACTTAGGATATGCATCCTCAAATTTCAGTGTTCCAGATTTCAGTATCGGCCGACAATAAATTTTTTATAGTTATCAATTGATTATCAGACTTTCAGAACAAACAACTTTACCATTAAATGACACAAGAAGCCTGCACGCAATTCTTTGAATCAGCTCACGTTTGTACTCCCGACCAGTCGCTTGAAGCGCAGATTAACTGAGGCTTCTGGCGCTATCGAATAAATTTCGAGCCAATTTCTCCTCCCACTGTAAACCTGATCGATAATTGAGCAGACTTGCCAGCCATAAATCTTCGGAATTCTTTTAGAGAGACTCTGTTGCCATCAATGTATTTGTTCCTTAATCTCATAGGGCGGCATTAAGCCCCAGAATAACAAGGCATTTTTGGATGCTGAGTGTATAATAATCAGTTAGTTTAAAGCCCGATATCAAGCGGCTGGGGCCAATTACGTGGCTCAGTGCTCGTTTCTTCCCATATTAAGTAAAAAATGCTTCACAGCCGGCAGCTAATCTTCGAGACTCAAGTTACCCGTGCAGATAAAAATTCAGAAAATACTAAAATGGACAGCCACAATAGCTGTGGCCGGGATGGCTGGCGCGGTCATGGTTGCCTCTGCGGCCTATCTCTATCTGGCGCCGCTGCTTCCAGATGCTGAAACCTATCGAAATGTCCAGCTGGAAACACCGCTGCGAATCTACACCTCCGACAGACGCCTAATCGACGAAATCGGAAATCGGCGAGACCCCGTGGACTACACGGACATCCCCCCCCTACTTACAGATGCGCTCATAGCGACGGAAGACCTACGCTTCTATTCTCACCCCGGCGTCGATCTGCAAGCCTTGGTGCGCGGGCTCTACGGCATTATTCGTGGCGTCAATCTGGGCGGCGGCAGCACCATTACCATGCAGCTTACGAACAACCTTTCGTTCGACAGCGACAATGTCTACCTGCGAAAGATCAAATCGATTCCCTTTGCCTTGCAGATTGAACGCGAGCTCACTAAGGAAGAAGTCCTGACGTTGTATCTAAATACCGCCTACTTCGGAGCCGGCGCCGATGGCATCGGTGCAGCCGCCTATGTCTATTATGGGAAGGAAGTTAATGAGCTCTCACTATCAGAGGCTGCCATGATGATCTCATTGCTGCCCTGCCCTTCTACCTGCAACCCCTTGAGCAACCCGACTCGAGCGATCGACCGTCGCCGAGTCCGACTCGCAAACATGCTCAGACAGGGAATGATCAATCAGCCTGAGTTTGCAGACGCTGACCGCTCGCCAATCACTGCTCAACGTCGCAATCGTGATATCGAAGTATCGGCACCCTATGTCGCAGAAATGGTGCGCCAACAGCTATACGACGAGCACGGCGAAGAAGCTTACAGTCAGGGCTTTGAAGTGATAACGACCATCGATGGAGACAAGCAGCTTACTGCGAATAAAGCGCTTATAGATGGTTTGGAGAACTATTACGACAAGCGACATGGATATCGAGGCGCAACCGCGAACTATCCTCTGGAACTCTATGTGGACGAGAGCACAGATGCGAAAGATGCTTGGGTAGAAGAACTGCAGCAGGTGTCCGTAATCGGAAACCAGCATCCCGCAATCGTCACGTCTGTGGAAGATCTGAGTTTCGAGGCAGTTTTAAAGTCCGGGCAAACTGCAAAAGTCGAATGGGACGGTATTAGCTGGGCCTATACATTCAATTCCAGAAATGATGCCTGGCCACCGCCAGAGATAGCGGCCGATGCCGTACAGATAGGCGATCTGATTCGCCTGAAGAATGTGGATGGACAATGGCAACTTGGGCAAATTCCGGACATACAGGGAGCACTTGTATCCATGTCGCCAAGCAATGGCGAAATCATTGCCTTAGTTGGAGGCTATGATTTTCAACACAGCCAGGTAAACCGCGTTATTACCCCTAGGCCTCCGGGTTCAAACTTCAAGCCCTTTCTCTACGGCACTGCTCTGGAACAAGGCTATTCGGCTGCAACGACCATCAATGACGCACCCATTTCTCGTGGACGCTATCGACCGAATAACTATGAAAACAATTTCCTGGGCCCTATCACTCTGCGCTATGCCTTAAAGGAATCTCGGAACGTACCTGCCGTGCGATTGTACGATCAAGTCGGTGATGACAAAGTACTCGCGTTCGCGGCAAAGTTTGGTTTTCAAACGCAGAACTTCCCACGCAATGACCTCACCGTTGCACTCGGCAGTCAGGACGTTCAGCCGCTTGAAGTGGTTACTGCCTACTCAGCGATCGCGAATGGCGGCCACAAAGTCGAGCCCTGGTTCATCAAGGAAATTTCTAACCTAGCTGTTGGAACTGTATTCAAAGCAACACCTATAACAGTCTGTGAAAACTGCCAAACTACTTCCGATGATGACGCAGCTGAAATAATTCCAGCACCACGAATCATAGACCCGCAGATCGCATTTATTCTGAACTCTATGCTGCGTTCGGTCATCGAAGAAGGTAGTGGGGCGATGGTCAATAGAGATATAGGTCGCGGCGACCTCATGGGCAAGACCGGCACTACGAATGGACCTCAAGAGCTGTGGTTCTCGGGCTTCAATAGAGACATCGCTACTACGGTATTTGTCGGCTTCGATCAGCCAGAGCCACTAGGGGAGAGAGAGCAAGGGGCAACGATTGCCGTGCCCATTTGGATCGACTTCATGAAGGTTGCCCTGGAGGGTATGCCTGAGAATACGATGAAACGCCCCGATGGAATCGAAGACCGTCTCATCAACAAAACAACGGGAGCGCCCGCCACGCCAGGCGAGCCTGATACGATATTTGAGTATTTCAGAACCCAAAACGCGCCGACAGCTGACGACGCGTTGTTACCAAGTATTGATCCTGCGGGCGAAGAAAACGAGGAGCTTTCTACCGAAACTATCTTCTAGGCTATCTTTAGCATAACGCTGGTTTAAACCCAAGGGGCTTAAACGCGCCTAGCACCAAATCGCTTCTTAAATCGATCTACTCGACCACCGCTGTCCAATATCTTCTGCTTACCCGTATAGAACGGATGGCACTGAGAACATACTTCAATAAGAATGTCCTTGCCCAGAGTGGACTTGGTCTCGATTACATTGCCACAGCTACAAGTAGCTTTCATGGCTTCGTATTTTGGGTGAATTCCGGGTTTCATGATATTTCCTCTTAGTTAATGTCGCCACGGCAGTCGTTTTTCGCTGCTGCACCACATCTGCTTTTAACCCAGATTCGCCTATTTTGTGCGGCATAGCCATCTGGGGGCGTGCATTCTAACAGAGAAGGGGAAAGACGCAAGTAGCCCACCAAAGAGAATGTAGGGGTATAGGGAGATAATGAATGGTTAATTTAGAGAGTGCAGACCAGCAAGGCTATTCGCGCAACTGACGGTGGTTTTTCACAACCTCTGCCATGATCTTACTGAACAGTTCCGTAACTAGTGCGGGGTTCAGATTGTACTTCTCGCAGAGCGCGCTCAGCTGCGCAAGCTTCTCGGCTTCGCGAGTGGCGTCGAGCGGCTCAAGTGCCTGACTTGCCTTTAATATGCCAACCTGATGAGTAGACTCGAAGCGTTTCCCAAGCAGCTCAACTAACTCCCGATCGATAGCATCGATCTGTTCTCTGGCTGCGAGTAATTCTGCTGGTGGGGGCTGCGATGTCATTTTCTTATCCTTGCAACGATTCTTTAGCCATCGCGCTCGATGCAGGACGGAAACCCGCTAAAGTATAAACTATCGGGATAGCGGCGCAAGGTATCGGAGGTTTCAAGTGCTTAGGTATGCAACCCTGTCCCCAGCCAGCCTAGCCCTCAAATCCCAGGCGCGTGTTGTTTGCTAAACCTTTTAAACTTACTATGCGATTCTGAGCAAGCCACTTTATAATGTCACCCCCAAATATAGCGTCATCCAAAATGTCAGTCGAAGCTAAAGCAAAATACCGCGGCCGAGTCTTACAAGTCGCTGTACCCTCTCCTCTGCGGAGAGTCTTCGACTATCTCCCTTTGCCACAGCAACAAGCCTTGCCTGAGCCTCGAGTTGGAATTAGGGTGAAAGTTTCATTCGGTCGGCAGCAACTAATTGGCATCGTAGTAGCCGTCGTTAATAGCTCTGTCCTGGAGAAGAAAAAACTAAAGCCCATCCTCGCCTCGCTAGACAGCGAACCGTTACTGAGCGATGCCGTTTTTAAAGTACTTCTGTGGGCTGCTACCTATTATCAACATCCACTAGGCGAGGTCTTTGCTGCTGCACTACCAGCCAAGCTACGCAATGGCATTCCGCTACGAGAAACGAATAAATTCTGGACCGCCAGCGAACCCTCGATTGAAGAAGAAAATTCACTAAGTCGCGCAGTGAAACAGAAAGCGTTACTTAGCTTTATTCGTTCAGAAGAAGAAGTCACCGAATCCAAATTGCGAGAAGGCGGATTCAGCAAGCAGCTGCTAGCGCAACTAGTGCAAAAGAACCTGATTGAAGAACATTCACAGACAGAGGCAGCCGCAGCTTCTTTCGAACCCTTGAAACCAGAATCAAATTTCGACATCGAGCTGAACGAAGAACAGCTTATCGCCGTAACCACAATCAGCAAGGCCTTGGGTCAGTACAAGTGTTTCTTACTCAACGGCATCACTGGCTCCGGCAAAACCGAAGTGTATATGCGCATCATGCAAGAGCAGTTGTCTAAGGGGCTGCAGTGTCTAGTCCTAGTGCCGGAGATCGGCCTAACACCGCAGACCATTGCTCGATTTAAGCAGCGCTTCAAGTGCGTTGTGGTAAGCCTGCACTCGGGCTTAAACGAGACCGAGAGAATGACCGCTTGGTCGCAGGCCAGAGATGGAAGTGCTGGCATAGTGATTGGCACGCGCTCCTCCATTTTCACACCACTGGCAAAACCTGGTTTGATAATCATCGATGAAGAACACGACTCTTCTTTTAAACAACAAGACGGTTTTCGCTACTCAGCGCGAGATCTCGCAGTAAGCAGAGCACGACAGGAAAGTATTTGCATCGTTTTAGGTTCGGCAACGCCAAGCCTTG
>CASQMQ010000041.1 GCA_949430125.1 uncultured Pseudomonadales bacterium | reverse complement strand
GCGGAAGTTGTCAAGGCTATGAAGGACTCGCACCCCTATGAAGAAGTCGCCTATTCGGTAATCCGCACCGAAGTATTTGAATGAGGGCTCGCGTGGAATTCTATCTAGAGAAACTCGAGCTGATTAGGTTCATCGTGAAGCTTCTATCCTCTGTATGATGCACATCGAACATGCGCACTGGAAACTGATTTTCTCGTAGGTCGTCGAAATAATGCTCTAGCGTACTTTTTACTACTGGAAACGCGATTTCACGCCATGGAATTTCCGCCTCGCTAAATAGCGCAACCTCCTGTGATTCTATCCCCGCCGCGAAATCAAGATTAGCCAATTCGGTTCGAAAGAATATATACACCTGGTTTATCTTCGGCAGGTTGAACAGGGTATACAGGCTATCGCTCTTTCACGATGACGGAGGCGCCTGCTTCTTCGGTTGTTTCTCGTATCGCACCATCGAGACTGGACTCACCGTTTTCCATGTAGCCTGCTGGCAGAGTCCATTTTCCAGCACGCGGCTGAATAGCCCGCTTGCAGAGCAGGACTTTGTCTTCGAAGAAAGGCAGAGTGCCGACGACGTTCTTGGGGTTGAGATAGACGATTGTGTCGCACTCGGAGCAGCAGTGGCGAGGTTTATCGTCGCCGGGGGGTATTCGAAGAATGAGAGGAGCCTGCACATTGATGGCAAAATTTCATAGGTTGCACCGAGTGTTATTTTCAGCTTGTAGAAGCTGCCATTAGGTATGCTAGTGTACTTCTTTAAGGGCCTCGGGAAAACCAGTGGCCCCATCTAGATTGAAAAAGAATAGACTAGATACGATTAATCTCGCAGTGTAGACGGAATCTCTTGGAGGTCATGTACGCTTCGATCTCGCGCAAACGCAATTCCATGGTGTTGTAGATTTCTGTGCATTTATCGTGTGAGTGCAAAGTAGTCGAGTCTTCCGCTACTTCCTCGTCCTGCTCTTTAGTAGCGTATAATCTTTTTTACATATTTTGTGCCATAAAAAGGCCGGTGTTGTTAACAGCACCGGCCTTATCTTTATCAGTAGATTCTAACTGAGACTAACTAGTTCAGCATTGCTTCATACACAACACGTTGAGATATCGTGAGATCCATAGGAGCGCCGCGGGGTCCGCCTCGTACCTGAGCCATGTACAGCATGAAGAAGTCGTTTACCGGGTCGACGATAAACACCGTGCCGCCAATTCCCTGCCAACCGAAGTTGAATGGACCATCGTTGTCTGCTTCGGGAATAGGTTGTAGATGAAAGCCAAGACCCCAATCACCAGTTGGCCCATAAAAGAATGCATCGCGATTCACTTCGTCTCCTATAAATTTTTGATTCATCGCATCCAGTGTAGCTTCGCTAATGATGCGCTCTCCGTTGTACTCGCCACCATTCAAAAGCATATGTGCGAAGCGTACATAGTCCTCAGTCGTTGAATGTAATCCACCACCGCCGGATAGCATTGGCCGCACGTTGAGTGGATCGTCCATTTCACCATGAATAGGATTTGCGATTCGATCTGCTTTAGAGCCGTCTACATAGAATGTAGTCTCATCCATACCTAGCGGATCGAATATCCTTTCCTTAAGGAGAGCGTCTAAGGGTTTGCCTGCAGCAACTTCTATAACTGCGCCGAGCACGTCGGTTGAGCGCGAGTAGTGCCATTTTGTGCCAGGCTCGAAACGTAAAGGAAGGGCTGCTAAGTTCTGTGCCAATTCGAGAGCTGTAATATCGAAACGCAATGAGCCAGCTCCAAAATATTGGCGACCAAGATCGCTTTGCGGATCGAAGATGCCGTATATCAAACCAGACTCATGAGTAAGAAGATCTTGTACGGTCATTTCATTTTTCGCTGGCGTGATATCACCAGTTGCTTCGTCGATGACCGTCATGTTCGAAAATTCTGGAATATATTTTGAAACAGGATCTTCAATGGCTATTAGGCCATCTTCTACCATGCTCATCGTTGCCACGCTGACGATTGGCTTCGTCATGGAGTAGATGCGGAATAGAGTTTGATCATTCATTTCTGTCGTTTGATTAGGTCCCTGAGTACCAACAGTTTCTAACACGCCAACCCCTTCGCTATTGCCAACGAGGATAATATTTCCAGAAACAAAGCCGCCATCTACGGCTGCTTGCATCTGCTCACGTATGCTTTGAATCTCGGACTCGATCAATACCAAAATTGTTCGAGTCAATCATCTTGATTGAACTCTCATGCCCACCGCCGTGGTGATCGGCTATCGCTGCCGTGCTTAGACAAAGCGCTGCAGTGAAGCAGAGTAGCTCGCTAGGTATCATTTGAAATTCCTCTTTAGGCCCCGCTCCGCTTATGCGATTCGGCGACGCTGGCACTGCATCGCAGTGTAAATAGACAGTCTGCTCTTGGGGCAGACTTGTTCTCTGGGTGGGTTAGTAGAGCGTAAGATATTACTTGAATAGGGCAGTAGCAACAACCATGCTAGGTGCGGTAAAACTTGGTAATTTCGCCGTTATGGATGTTTCAGGCGAAGTCGTGTGCCAGAGAGTTGCTGACCTCGGCAGGTAGGGAATCGCTGCTGTGCTGGTAGTTCTGATGCTCGCTGCGTAGCACCCATGATGCGCCGCTTTTCGCCGCTGCGATCATGTCATCCTCGAACTCGAAACGAAGGAAGTGCACCGCAGACGTCTTTTCATCGGTGGAGCGAGCTAAGTCTTCATTGGCGATGGGGTAAACCGGATCGAAGCCATCGATCTGTATAGAGATTAACTCTTCTATCCCGATTAACTGGCTCAAGCGAACTTTACGCTCTGACTCATCGGGGAATTCAAGCATGAATGTCACTTTCAGGTTTTTGCCGTCTGGAATCAGTGGGTTGTAGGCTGCCAATTCTTCGAGGAGGTCTGCCTCGCCGCTAATCTTTTCGACACGAATTAGTTCCAGTACCTGGTAGCGCATGACCATATAGTCTTCGAAGTGGAGCATTGCATTCGGACCGAGAGGGAGACGCCGTGTCTTCTTATGCTCGATCATGGCCTGTCGAATCGCTGGGCGCTGTTCGCTGTAGGCTTCAATACTCATTAAGTCCTTGATACTAAGTTTCTTCATTCGTCTTAATCCTAAATCTGGCGTATTCGTTTTCTATATGCCATATGCATGGCGGAGAAGGTCAATGGGATGGATAGCTTTCTGATCGTTATCCAAATTGTTTTCGATGTGTTTGCCGGCCACTGGGCAGTCACTGCCATAAAAGTCAGGAGCCTGCTCTTCAATCTGTTTAACGATAGGGCGAGCAATCTTATTGGCGAATTTGAAAGTCTCTGACTTAACGCCGTAGGTGCCATCGTGACCCGAGCACCTTTCAATATTCTTAACGTTGGTCTCTTCAATAAGTTCGAGAATCTGTTTCGTCTTTGGGCCGATGTTTTGCACGCGCTGGTGGCATGCCACGTGATAGCTGACGTTGCCGAGAGTATTCCTGAACTCTATATTGAATTGTCCGGCTTTGTGTAACTTATGCAGGTATTCAAATGGGTCAAAGAACGCTTGTCCTACCGCTAGCACCTTTTCATCGTCGGGAAACATAAGTGGCAGTTCTTGCTTGAACATCAAGACGCAGGATGGAACTGCGGCGATGATTACATTGCCAGCTTTGACCATCTCATACAGGGCTGGAATATTCTTGTCTTTGAGCTGTGTAACGCTCTTCAGATCACCCAGTTCTAGCTTCGGCATACCACAACAGTGTTCTCTAGCTGCCAGGTTTACTTTGATATTGTTGTGTTCGAGCACTTTGATTACGCTGTCCGCGATCGATGGTTCGTTGTAGTTGCAGTAGCAGGTCGTAAACAGAGTTACTTGTGCGAGCTTAATGCCAGTATCCGCCTTTGCCTTTACCGGGTCGTAGATGTGTGCTGCGAGTTTCTTGCGCGCGGGCTGGTTTGTATACTCAGGAAGCTTGGCGTCTTTGTGTATGCCCATAGTCTTGTCGAGCAAGCCGCGCAGAACGCCATTCTTATTAGCGGCGTTGACGATGGAGTTGATAACTGGCTTCGTCGCTACTTTGCCGATCATGTCGGTGCTGGTGATGACGTTGTCGCGGAATTTGCTTTCGCCTTTCTTAAATTTGACGGCCTTTGCCCGCAGCATTAGGTGAGGGAAGTCGACGTTCCATTCGTGAGGGGGGACATAGGGGCACTTTGTGAGGTAGCACAGATCGCAGAGATAGCATTGATCGACTACCTTGCCGTAGTTGGCAACATCGATGCCATCCACTTCAAGAGTTGGGCTTTCATCTACCAAGTCGAACAGTGTTGGAAATGCATTGCAGAGACTTACACAGCGTCGGCAGCCATGACATATGTCATAGACACGCTCTAACTCTTTATTGAGGCTGTCTTCATCCCAGAACGCGGGGTCATTTTGATTGAGCGGATGTCTGGTGGGCGCGCTCAGACCGCCTTCTCTGTTTTGATCAGACATAAGGAACTCAATTTTTTGAACTTGAAACTACGAAAATATTATTAACAGTGTAGAGCTTTGATTTTGAGCTGCGCGAGCTCTTACTGCGATTTTTCAAACTGCTGGCATCAATTTGATGCCAGCGACTCGAATTAGGATGCTGACTAGTCGTCCAAGGCGTCCAATGCTTTCTGAAAACGGTTGGCGTGTGAGCGCTCAGCCTTCGCCAGAGTCTCCATCCAGTCCGCAATCTCATCAAAGCCTTCATCACGGGCATCTTTAGCCATGCCAGGATACATGTCTGTGTACTCATGCGTTTCACCGGCAACTGCTGACTTAAGGTTATCTTCAGTGCCACCAATAGGCATGCCAGTAGCTGGATCACCAACCTCTTCGAGATACTCAAGATGGCCGTGTGCGTGTCCAGTCTCGCCTTCTGCTGTTGAGCGGAAAAGTGCAGATACATCGTTGTAACCTTCAACGTCTGCTTTCTGGGCAAAATATAGGTAGCGACGGTTCGCCTGCGATTCGCCTGCGAATGCAGCTTTCAAATTTTCTTCTGTCTTTGAACCTTTCAATGACATGTTGTTTCTCCTAGTGGTTTGCAATTAGCTAATGCGGATCCTGTGTTGCCCAGAGGATTCCTTGTCGCTTTGCCGGCAGCAGGTCTAGGATCACAGAATGTAGTACTTTACGTTAATTCGAATATCAAATCTAATTGATTTTTTTGAGTGCTTTGATCGTTTTTATCGATTATGATTTTGAGCATGAATCCTTCGATTAAGCAGCTCAAATACCTATGCGCAGTAGCCGAACACCGGCACTTTAGTAAGGCCGCAGCGGCCTGCCATGTTACGCAGTCCACACTAAGTGCAGCGATACAGGAGCTCGAATCCCAGCTCGGTGTGAAGATATTTGAGCGTAACAAGAAGACAGTGCTGATAACATCTCTAGGTGAGAAGCTTTTGGTGCAGGCGCGCATAGTTCTGGGCGACGTTGAGGACTTCTTAGGTACTGCTCGTGCTCATGAGGCTCCGCTTGTGGGGGACCTGCGTTTAGGGGTAATTCCAACTATAGGGCCATTCTTGCTTCCGGCCATTCTTTCGGATCTTCGTAAGAGTTTTGACAAGCTAAAGCTCTATCTAAAAGAAGAGACGAGTGCACAGCTCGTTCAGCAATTACAGCAGGGGCAGCTGGACCTAATCATTCTGGCATTTCCCTTTCCGTTGCCTGATATGGAGACAGTGAGCCTGTTTAAAGACGAATTCTTGCTATGCCTTCCTCCAGGGCACGAATTAGAAAAGGTGCAGCAAGTGAAGCAGCACCAACTGCGCGGGCAGAGTCTTCTGCTTCTTGAAGAAGGACACTGTCTTCGCGATCATGCATTGGAGGCCTGCAAGCTAGAGAGCGCCGACACTGACCTGGTCTATCAGGGGACGAGTCTGCACACCCTGGTGCAGATGGTGGCAAACGGGCTGGGTATGACGCTGTTGCCTGCTATGTCGATTAAGGCCGATGTGCTGGGCGATACGCATCTACAGACCAGACATTTCTCTAACGAGAATGTGTCCAGGGAAGTTGGTATGGCGTGGCGCAAGTCAGATCCACGCCGAGCAGAATATTTGTTATTGGCTGAGTTTGTAAAGGAGCATACCGGTCATTCGGCGAAATCGGAAAAGAAGCCCAAATGAGGGTATTTGCTGTTTCGGATGTCCATGTCGACTATGCAGAAAACCTAGCGTGGATTCTTAGTCTGGACCGCAAGGAATACGCAAAAGACATCCTAATTCTCGCTGGCGACGTGACTGATAAAATGCCGCTGCTTGAACAAGTATTCGTCTCGCTCGCAGCAAGTTTTAAGGCGGTATTGTTTGTGCCAGGCAATCATGAGTTGTGGGTTCAGGAAGATGATTTCGACTGTTCTCTGGATAAGTTTGAAGCGATCTCTGAACTTTGTAAGTCCTGTGGTGT
>CASQMQ010000040.1 GCA_949430125.1 uncultured Pseudomonadales bacterium | reverse complement strand
TCTTTTACCTCGGGTAGATCATAGGTAATTTGAAAAGGCCTATGCGCCTCGATAAAAAATACTTCGCCTACAGACAAATAACTCAACCAAACAAATGTCGAAGAAATAAAAATTGCAAAAGCATAGGCCGGGTAGATACGAATGATTCTAAATTTGTAGAACTTCTTGGTCGCGGCCCAACCTTGCAGTGACGGGTAAACATAAGAGAGTACGAAGCCACTGACCATGAAAAACCACGACAGAGATGTCGTACCTAGCGCACCCCAGACAATAAATTGCCCAAAGATTAATTCGTAATGCACAAAAACTACAATTATCGCGCCGACAAACCTGAGCATACGTCGAGCACGGCTATTTTTTTTGACTATTATCAACCATAGATTCTCTAATTCGCGTGCAAAGAATTGCGTTTACTTTGACCAGGGCCTTACTTAGCCCGCGATAGAGCGCCAGTTATTCGCTAAATATTCGGCCGTTCTCCAGGAAAGTGCCTGCACAGTAAGAGTCGGGTTGCGCGAGCCGCTGCTACCCATTACCGACGCACCTAAAATACCAAGGTTAGGCACCTCATGTGAGAAGCCCCACTCGTTCACCACATTAGTTTCGCTATTCAATCCCATCCGCGTTCCGCCATAGGCGTGCGTGGTCGCACCCATACTATTGCCCAATCCATACTTCACGATCTTGGTGGCGCCTGCTTCTAGATACCACTGCTCCATCTTCTCTTGAGAGAAGGCGGCTATGCGCTTTTCGTTATCGCGATAGCGAGCAGTGATGCGAGTTACAGGGAAGCCCAGCGGATCCTTCACGACTGGATCGAGATCCAAGTAATTGCCTTCGTAGGGAAGTGTCGTCTTCTGTATATAGGAGGTGTTGGTTCTGTCGGCATTCTTCATAATAAATGCCTTCCAGTGAGAGCCCCAATTCCTTGTCTCGCCGAAGGTAGGCATCTTCGCCGCGCTCATCGGCTTCCTATCGGTGTGCACCCAGAGGTTCGCACCGCCGATAAAATCCAAATCGCCGTGATCAAAATTGTCATCGGCCCATTCATCGATCGCAACTCCCTGAGCCGGGAGGCCATACCAATTGTGCAGGTCTCTATCGAAGAGTGCGGTGACAGGCGCGCCCTGATGGTGGGTCATATAGTGTTTCCCCACTTGCCCCGCATTGTTGGCAAGACCGTCAGGGAACGCTCGAGACTTGGAGAGCTGCAACAGCCGCACGTTTTCGTAGGCATAGCTGGCGAGCAACACTACATCCGCTGGCTGGAAGAATGTTTCGCTTCCCTTGATGTAGTCGACCCCGGTTACACGGCCACTATCATCCGTAACTATTTGGGTAACGCGAGCGAAGGTCACGACCTCGAGATTACCCGTTTCCACTGCCTTCGGAATCACAGTGAACGCGGTGGAGCTCTTTGCCTTCACATGGCAGCCACCCTTGTTACAGAAACCGTGATACTGGCAAGGTGGGCGACCATCGAAGAGTTCTGTTGTGATTGCCGCTGGACCCTGAAATGGATTCCATCCCAAATTTTCAGCAGCGTTACCCATAAGATCTGTGAAAGGTGAGCTACGCAGTGGCTTCATCGGATACTCGCGCTTACGCTCCCCTTCAAAAATATTTCCTGCCTTGTTCTTCTTGCCCTGCACATTGCCAGCCTGCCCGGAAATGCCGACTGTGTATTCGATCTTATCGTAGTAAGGCTCTAGCTCCTCATAACCGAAAGGCCAGTCTTCGACGGTAGTACCTTCAGGAATACGATTTTCCCCGTAGCGCTTCTTCGTCTCGCTGACCACCTTGAAGTCCCACGGATTTAAGCGCCAACTCTGCGCCCAGTAGTGCATGGTCGTGCCGCCTACTGCATTCATCATCGGGTGGCCGCCTTGGACGGCAGTATCACTCGATGTTGCGCGAACCGTCGGCGCCTCGCTCGCCGCCTTCTGCACAGACTGCGGCCAGTTGCGCGATCCATTACGTAGTTCATCTGGCGCGAAGTCGCGCGGGCTTAACCAGCCTCCTGCCTCGAGACCGATCACCTTCAGCCCAGCATTCGTCAAGGGTAGAGCTGCGACGCCGCCGGCAGCTCCCATGCCTACGATTACAACATCTGTCTTAGCTAGTCGCTTAGGCATAACCGTCTCCTCCCTCGGCGCCCGTCAGGGAATTGTCGGCTAGTTTCGTGTAGGTGCTGTGGTCATAGGCTGATTGATGATTTGGGGGCAGGCTTGCCCCTGCTGACACATCCGCCTCACTCGCACCAAGGCGAATGCCTGGATAACGCAACATGTCCCAGCCGACGAAATCCTGATTGCCCCCATAATAAGGATCACAGAAAGTGCCGTCGATCGTATGGCCGAGAAGCATATTGAAGAAGCCACTGCCATTTGGAATAAAACCCGAAATCTTGTTGGCCTGTAAAGCGAGCAAAATCGAATTCTGCTGATCGAGTGGCAACTCGGAAAAAAATTTCCCCCGCGTCTTACGCGCAAATTCGTTGATGGCATTTAGGCCAACACTATAATTGTGTCGCGCCCCGCTGTTATGACTGGCGAGCGATTTATCGATGTAGTGAACCGCTCGCGCTTCTCGTGCACCAGGACCATGCTCGTCAGAAGGAATTAAACAGTCGCAGATCGCCGCAAGCGTTTCCGCCTCCTCAGCGGTCAACGCTTCGAGCGCCTCGCGCGGGGCAGTGGCAATTGAATTGCTGTTCGTGTTTGTCGAATCGGCAGCGATTACATGGGAAGTTGCTATTGTACTCACCGCTGCCGCGCCCACGAGACCCGCACCCTTTAATAGGTTGCGCCGAGAAGGATCGATGAGGCTTTCCTCTAGCAGATCGCTCTTACTATTGTTTCCAATACCGCTTCGATTATTTTTCTTATTCATTGTTGCTCCGCTGAATCATGCTGGACAGCACGCAGGGCTGTAGACTTTCTTTGTTTGAGCGTAGCAAATATCCAATTTAGTGTATACGGCCCTTAACAGGGCTTCGCTTAAAGCCCTGTTAAGCAGTCGCCAATCTCTCGTGAGCAGCGCGCCGGTGCTCAAACCTCCTATTGATCCTGAATAAGTGTGGCCTGACGGCCAAAACCTGTTATCTTTTCTATTCGGCCTTATTGGTTGGCCCCATGGGTTTAATCAAGGTACCGACACTCGAAGGGACATTGCTATACATCCCACTTTTTAGTTACGAGGAAAATAATAATGACATTTAAAAGAATACTAACGCTGGCTAGCATATTATTTGCCGGGCTAATCATCTCTATCCAGACTCTATCAGCTCAGGTAGTCGAGCCTGATGAGCATGACTTCATGGTCGCGACGCCCGATCAGTTGCACCCTGAGGACGGGAGCATTACTACAGTAATATATGGCGACCCAAGTAAATCCGGCATTTATGTTATTCAGATCACCTGGCCTCCAGGACGCGGCAGTCGACCTCACTATCACAATCAGGCGCGCTACATTAACGTCTTAAGTGGCACTTGGTATGTACACACTGGACCCGAGTCTGACACCTATAATCCAGACGCCATGACTGCAGTCGGGCCTGGCACCTTTATCTATGAGCCACCGAATGGCCACCACTATGACATGGCGAAGGACGAGGAAGTTGTTGTTCAAATCTTTGGCATGGGCCCTGTGGTAACCACATCGCTTGCCCAAGACTGAGTCTGCAATCTAAGTGCAGCTAGTTTTGAAAGAATCCGCCTCATGGCTTCACTTTAGAGTGAATACACGGCGGATTTTATGCCTTGCGCTTTAGGAGCAAACCAAATAAAACCTAAACTAAGTCGTTGCGACTGACCTCATAGGTAATTCCGCCGCTGCTTTCCCCTGATGATCCGCGCTGAGAACTGAAATAGAGTCGCTGATAGCTAGGGTCGAATGCAGGACCTGTTATTTCCGATTGCTCTTGACCCATCACCTGCAAAAGTGGGGCAACACTGCCTTCATCGGACAACACCACGATTTGCATATCACCACGATCTTCAGCAATAAGAACGTCACCAGTAGCCGTGATAACAACGTTGTCTACGCCTGTCAGGATCGGGTTATCGCTTGTCTCAACATCGTATAACACTTCAATCTCTTGAGTATTCGTATGATAAACCCAGACTCGGTTGTCATGTTTCGTAGTAAAGTAAGCTCTTCCATCATAAAGCCCAATACCCTCCCCACCTTTAAAAATGGTATGAGCAGGAACCTGCAATCGTGTTTCCTCAACCTTTGCTAGAGGATCAGGCACCGCTAGCCAGTCGATGAACGATCTGCCATTCTTTTTCAATACTAATGCTATTTCCAACTGGCCTCTAGTTAAGTCCGGCAAAGGATAGTCAGGCCTAAACCTGTAAAAACCACCTTCGGGGTGATCTTCAGTTAGATACAAACATTGATTTTCGCTATCAACCGCAACAGCTTCGTGACGAAATGCGCCGAGGGCTGATCGTAGCTCCGATTGATTACCGCCCATCGGATCACATTCGTAAACCTGCCCGCTTGGAGTTTCTTCGCATGACAACCAAGTCCCCCAAGGAGTAGGACCGCCCGCGCAATTTACAGAGGTGTTCTTTAGGATTTGATACGCATCGACGACATCGCCTTGAGCATCAAAGCGGATCGCTCCGACACCGCCAGCCGAGTTGCGCATCTCGCTGTTGGAGACGTAGACCCAGCCACCATCATCTGCCGGGAATGTAGCACCTCCATCCGGTGCCGAGTGCCATGTATATCCGGACAAACCAGCCGGCGCTTCACCTGAGCGAGCAATGACGCGTGACTTAAAACCTTTAGGTAACTTCAAGCCATTAGCATCGGGTTCAAGTAGGGGACCTAAATTGCTAAGAGAATAAAACGCAGAGGAATCAAGGCCCGCTGCTACTGCCTGCTGAAAACGTAATAGTCCACCGCCGGCAAACAATGCAGCGCCGTGAAAGCCCATCCGCAAAAAGTTTCGACGATTGTTACGCTGTTGAGTCATATAATCAGTATACATCAGCCCCCTTTTTTCAGCTATTTAAAAGAAAATGAACCGTGAAAATCGAATCGTAGGCTGCGGTTATTCAACTTCCCAGGTATGCCCACTAGTTAAGAGATCTGCCATAGAAACCTTAGTTTTACGAACCGAAATCAACTGCTGTTGCGAGTCATCTACATAAGAATTTTTTTCTTCACGGTAAATAACACCTACTGCCACGGGAAGATCTGGCCCCTTCATTATCGCGAGCATAGTAGCCAATACTTTATTGGTTTCATCGTGGACCAACACATCATCACTACTCGCATCGACTAGCTCCAATTTAAGGCTGTCATGATTGAGGCGAATACCTCGCTCGCGCTCCTTGCCAAATATTATGGGTTCGCCATGAACAAGCTCTACCTTAAAATCGGCTGCTGTCTTCTTATCCGTGACCTGCTCAAATATACCATCGTTGTAGATTGGACAGTTCTGCAAGATCTCTATAAAAGATGCACCTCTGTGATCATGCCCACGAGTTACTACTGCAGCCAAATGCTTCGCCTGAGTATCTATCGTGCGTGCTATAAAAGTTCCTCCCGAACCTATCGCAACTTCACAAGGAGCCAGTGGAAGATCGATAGATCCAGTAGGCGACGATGGCGTTCGAGTGCCGGTCTGGGACGTAGGAGAATACTGCCCCTTGGTAAGCCCGTATATTTCATTGTTAAAAAGCAAAATCTGCAGATCTACGTTGCGCCGCAACACATGCAACATATGGTTGCCGCCGATACTAAAACCATCGCCGTCACCGGTAATTACCCACACATCCAATTCTGGATTCGCGAGCTTAACGCCAGTTGCTACTGCCGGAGCACGACCGTGAATAGTATGGAAACCAAAGGTATTCATGTAATAAGGAAAACGCGAAGAACAACCGATACCGGAGATAAATACTTGATTCTCTTTCGGCTGTTCGAATGTTGGCATCAGCTTCTGAATAGTCTTCAGTATGGCGTAGTCGCCACAACCTGGGCACCAACGCACTTCCTGATCGGAGGCGTAGTCCTTGACGGTTAATTTGGGTAGCGCTTGATTCATGAATTGCTCCCTGAGGTGGCTATCTTCGCGTGGATCGCCGCTAGAATTTCACCAATTTTGAACGGTTGGCCGGCCACCTTGTTTAAGGCTTCAGCATCGATTAAATATTCGGACCGAATAAGCCGTACGAATTGACCAGTGTTCATCTCCGGCACCAGAATCGAATCGAAGCTTTTAAGCAGCTCTTCAAGATTTCGGGGCAAGGGAGACAGATAGCGCACTTGAATATGTGAGACATCCAAACCTTCGGCGCGCGCCCGCTTAACAGCCTGATGTATAGCGCCGAATGTAGAGCCCCATCCAACAACTGCTAGCTTGCCGGTTTTATTCCCGAGGCAGACTTCCTGCAGAGGAATATCATTTGCGATTCCTGCGATCTTCGCCTGGCGCAGATCGGTCATCTTCTGGTGATTGGCAGGGTCGTAAGATATGTCGCCGGTGTCAAAACTGCGCTCTATGCCACCGATGCGATGCTCGAGTCCCGCTGTTCCAGGCTTAGCCCATACGCGCGCCAAGGTTTCCTCGTTACGAATCGAAGGCTTAAAGTCTTCTGCCTTGGTGTAGTGCTGAACAGGGAATGGCTCGAACTCGGAAAAATCGGGAATCTTCCAAGGCTCTGCGGCATTCGCCAGATAACCATCGGAAAGCAGCATCACAGGCGTCATGTATTTCGTTGCAAGACGCACGGCTTCAATAGCCACTTCGAAACAATCTGTAGGGGTGGAAGATGCAATAACTGGCATCGGCGTATCGCCATGCCTACCGTGGAGCGCCATATTCAAGTCTGACTGCTCCGTCTTAGTAGGCAGACCAGTCGATGGCCCGCCGCGCTGTGTGTTAACGACTATCAGAGGTAGCTCAGTCGCGCAGGCCAGCGCTATGCCCTCGGACTTTAGAGCGATACCGGGGCCAGCACTCGAGGTAACACCTAGCGAGCCGGCAAAAGATGCGCCTATAGCGGCACACACAGCAGCGATTTCGTCTTCTGCCTGAAACGTATTGATATCGAAGTCACGGTGGCGCACCAACTCATGCAACAGATTCGATGCTGGCGTAATTGGGTAAGAGGCGAATAGCAATTCTATATTCGCCAGCTCGGAACCGGCAACAAGGCCCCAAGCAAGCGCGTTAGTGCCCGTGATATTACGATAGGTGCCGGGTGAAACTTTTGCCTTCGGCACTTTGTAGACATGTATCCCGGCAGGCAGCTCGGCAGTCTCGCCGTAAGCATGGCCCGCGTTCAATGCGGCTATATTTGCATTTGCTATATCCGGCTTACTGGCAAACTTTGTCTTCAGACTCTTGATGGTTCCGGCGCGATCGCGATCGAATAACCAGAGCACCAACCCCAGAGTCCACATGTTCTTGCTGCGCACTCCAGTTTTGTGACCAAGATTAAACTCAGCAACGGCGGCCAAAACCTGTTTCGTAATATCGATCTCGAGGACGCGGAATTTATCTAGGGATCCATCCTCTAAGGGATTTACCTGATACTTGGCCTTGGTCAGGTTCTTGGCCGTGAAGGCACCGCTATCTACGATTAACAGTCCACCATCGACCAAATTATCTACGTTAGTAATTAGTGCCGCTGGGTTCATCACAACGAGTACGTCTAGCGCATCACCCGCCGTCGTAACATCATTCGCACCGAAGTAAATCTGAAACGCGGAGACACCGAAGGTTGCACCAACAGGCGCACGAATCTCGGCAGGAAAGTCTGGAAACGTCGATAGATCGTTTCCGTAAAGCGCGGTGGCCTCGGTGAAGTTATTCCCGGTCAACTGCATACCGTCGCCAGAATCTCCAGCAAAGCGCACGACTACGTCGACCACTTCCTTCTCGTCGAGATGGTGTTCATTCAAATTTTCTTCAACTAATTCCATACGCGATGCATAACCCTTAAGACTGCTAGAGATTTGTAACCTACTACGAATTTCATTGATCTGTGGCTACAGCTCAAGGGCTGAAGAACCACTATGACTTGTTAAAAACGAGGCTGAATTCTAGCAGAAATCTAGAGGCGGGTCTTACAAACTGGAATTTGCAGACCCGCCAGAGGAGCTTACTGTTTGATGAATTTACGCATGATACTGCCTTCGCCGCCTTCTCCGCCGGTGACCTCTCCTGTGTAGACGTTGCCATCGGCATCAACCACTACGCCTTCTGGCTCAGAGCCCTCAATGAAGCCCATAACGGTGCCGTCTTCGGCGCTGCCATAGGTTACGCCACGCTTGCTCTGATAGTCGGCCACATAGAGTATATCGTTCTGATCGATGAACATGCCACTCGGCCAGCCGAACTGATCCCACTGGTCAATGTACGTGCCCTCTTGATCGAAAATTTGAATACGATGATTCGAACGATCCCCTACTAATACCCGGCCTCTTCTGTCGATGACTATTGTATGAGGCATATTGAGTTCGCCCGGACCTGTGCCCTTGCTACCCCATTCCATCAGGTATCTACCTTCTTTGCTGAACTTAACGATGCGGTTGTTCCAGTGTCCATCGGCAACGAAGATATCGCCATTGGCGGCTACTGCCGAATCGGCTGGCCCATCGAAGTTATTCGGCAGCGTGCCACCAAATCCTCTAGCACCAAGGCGAAGCAAGACTCTGCCATCGGTATCGAACTGCGTGACTAACTGGCCTTCGGTTCGATTAAAATCGGTAGCCCAGAGAGTGCCGTCTGGAGCAGCACGAAAACCATGCGCTGTCGCGACCCAACCCTCGCCAAATGTGTCGACCAATTCACCACTGGGTGAGAACTTCAAGATGGGCGGCTCGGCGCGATGAAAGGCGTAGATAAACCCTTCTGCATCTATCGTTACGTTCGGAACCTGGCCCCACTCGATGCCTTCAGGCAATGGCTGTGGCCAGTTCGGGTCAAGCACATATTCCTGCGCTAATACCGAGCTTGTTAGAAACCCGCCTGCCAATAATGACGTGGCTAGGAATAAATTTTTAATGACTGTACGGCTGACTTTTATAGTTCTCATATAGTTGCGACCCTAGTTACTACCTATTTATTGTGTGGCTAGTTGCGAGGCAATTTACCGATTCTATGCCGGTTTGCTTAGCTTACACGGTATAGCTAGTGAATCAAATAATCAGCTTCCCGCCCGCGGCTAGCGGCTTTGCCCCTTTGTAGGAGTATCGCGAAGGGTTTTCCCCACTGCCACGTATAGATAATTGACTGCAGCAACTAGCCTTTTAACCGGCTTTTGCAAGAGCCACCTAGGGAGCAGGAATCATGAACAAGTTATCACGAGTAATTGCAATGAGCCTATTCGGGCTTTCGAGCTCAGCCTTTGCGGCAGAAGACAAATCTGGCCACAATCGAGCACTAGCTGATCTGGATACAGATGGAGACGGTTCAGTTAATTTCGAAGAATTTCAAGCACGCGGCGGGCAGAGCCTAAGTCGGCTAGATAGCGATGGGAATGGAGTGCTAACTCTTGATGAGTTACTGAACGCTCGTCCGGGACGTGGACCAGGAAATCGAGGAGAGAGCGCAGAACACGAACCCAGCGAAGAGCAGATCGCTCGCATGGAAGAGCGCCTTGCTGCAATGGCCGAGCAGGCTGCGGCACGTTTCCAAGAGATGGATACTGATGGCAATGACGAAGTTAGTTTTGGAGAATTCCAAGAAGCGAATTTTCTCCAGCTTGATAACGACAACAATGGCTTGTTAAGCGCCGAAGAGCTGCGCCATCAGCGCGCCGGTCGTCGAGCCCCCGGTGGACGCCGAGGTGGCAGACCACCTCAAGCCTAGATCCAAAGAGAGAACCATTGATCTTCTCACTAAGAGAAGGGTAGCCAAGGAAAGCAATTAGTGAATAGTATTGCGCAAGGAATACGTTCAGCAGGAATACAAGTTGATTCAAGTAAGACGCCTTCGCTTACTGCTCGAATCGACGAATCGTACGATAAAGTGTATGACGACGCAGGATCAACAACTCCTGACCAGAGCAGGCGACAGGGCACTAGCGCAACATTGTCTAATTCGAACGAACCAAGCAATATCGAGATAACTGACCGAGAGTTGATGCAAGCAGTTTGCGTGGGCAGCAGATCCGCCTATCAGAGTTTGGTCAAACGACACCTCAAATCGATCAGTCATTACGCGTATCGACTTCTGGGAAACCAGAAGGATACCCAGGACATCACGCAGGAGGTATTTCTCAGATTATGGATAAATGCGCAGAAGTGGAACACAGAAAAGTCGAAGCTGACTACCTGGCTCCATCGCATCGCCCATAATCTTTGCATAGACTACCTGCGCAAACACACAAGGATGCAAACACAAGATAGTTTCGATGACGAAGCAGCTGACTCATCCTCTAATAATGAAGAGTCGACTGAGGAAACTAACGACAAGACGAAACTGTTACGAGAAGCACTAAGCGCCCTACCAGAGAATCAACGCAGTGCGTTGACCCTGTGTCACTATCAGGGATTCTCCAACAAAGAGGCTGCTGCTATCATGAATATCTCTGTTAAGGCTTTGGAGTCTTCAGTTGCTAGAGCTAAGCTTAGCTTACGCGAAAAGCTAACAAGCAGTAGCTAGCAATAAAAAGAACGCTTGAACAAACAAGGATTAAACGGAACAGGAACTTTGATGAACCTAAAGGAATTTACACGAATCATTGATCTTCATGGCTCTGAGTCTGCTCGCTGGCCGAAAAGGTTGCGTGGCGAATGCGGATCTCTTGTCGCCAACAATGTGCAGGCGCGGATGCTGCTCAATCAGCAATGGCAAATTGATGAGTCCATGGCAAAACTAGAAGTACCAAATTTTCCTGGCCTGGAAACTCGCGTACTAAATCAACCACTACCGGAGCACAATCGGAGCTTCTTTGAAGAAGTGATGAGCTGGCTGATACCGGATGAATATTTTGGCAAGCAATTTTGGCGCCCTGCTATAGCCGCGTGCATTCCTTTGGTATTCGGAATCGTATTGGGAAATTACTTTAGTTTTGGTATTGGCATCGAAGACGATGGCTTTCAATACTGGGACGATGAACTTGCGATGTTATCTTTAACTGACTACACAGAGACCAATTTCTAGTCATGACTAAAAAAAGAATCTTGCTTATAGGCCTACTGTTTTCGATATCGATTAACTTATTTTTTGTCGGTGGAATTGCCTATCGCGTCGCAAACTTTGACGGCGAAGAATTCAGCCGGCCACTGCCACCGAATATAGGCTGGGTTGTGCGCGACCTAGAAGAATCACGCAGAAGCGAATTGGAGCCGCAGCTGCGACAAAGCTTCGCGGAAATATTTTCGATACGACGCGAGATGATGAGAGCTCAGCGGCAGGTCAATGATCTGATATCGGCACAGCAATTCGATGCCAATGCTCTTAATGTCGCCTTTGCCTCGTTACGCGAAGCCAATATCCGCTATCAGGCGCTGTCTCACGATCAGACTAGCGAAATCCTCGCACTACTTTCCGAAGGAGAAAGGCAGGCAGCGTTGGAATTTGTTCAGCGTCGCGGGCCACGAGATGGCCGCGATGGTTTTAGAGGTAGAGATGGCGGCCCCGGATTCAGAGGGCCCGGCGGATCAGATGGTCAACGACCTCCTCCAACACAACCTACAGATGCAAATCAATGAATGAGACTGTCTTCAAGAAAGGAAAGTACCGCCACTTTAAGGGCAACGAATATGAGGTGGTTGAGCTCGCTCATCACAGCGAAACTCAGGAGCCAGTAGTGATCTACCGCGCCCTATATGGCGAACACGGTCTCTGGGTTAGACCCTTAGACATGTTCTTCGAAACTATAGAGCGCGACGGCAAGACATTCAAACGCTTCGAATACATTGGTGGCGTAATCTAAGCTCTTATCGTCTGCTTCGCGCAGGCGGAGGAAGTCTCCGCTCGGGGTCTCTATTGCCGCCGGACTCCAGATCGTATCTAAACACGTACTGAACTCCTGATATATCAACAGCTCTGCCGTCACGGATTCGCGCTGAAACTCAAATTTTTAGGACTTCTTAGAATAGCGCTCTACTTTGATTACCTCAGATTGTGCAAGCCATGAGGTAGTAAACAGGAGAACTATAGACTGAACCGTGCCAATGCCGTTATTCTGCGCTCCTGTGCCCTACCAAATTAGTCGAGAAAATAATGAAGCCACTACAACTACTTAGCCTATTCCTATTCAGCAGTGCAGTGCTCATTAGCTGCAGCCCCGAGTCTAATGAAATACTCGAGCCAACTGTCGAGGCAGCATCGGAGACTTCGGAAATCGAAGCGATGCTACACCAACACATCGCGGTGCTAGCCTCAGATGAGTTCGAGGGACGCGCGCCTGCCACGCCAGGCGAAGAGAAGACCATCAACTACCTACAATCTGAGTTCGAGGCGCTTGGTATCGACCCGGGCAATGGCGACTCTTATTTTCAGAGTGTTTCCGTTACCGAGATCACCACAGCCAACGACGCGGTGCTCACATTCAGCGGCAGCAACTATGATGTCGAGCTGGAATACGCTACCGAAATGATCGTCGGTAGCCAGCAGCAAATCCCAACTACTTCCATCGTCGATAGCGAACTCGTATTCGTCGGCTATGGCGTCGTAGCACCGGAAAGAGATTGGAATGACTATGCGGGTATCGATGTAGTAGGCAAGACGGTAGTCATTCTTGTGAACGATCCGGGTTACGCCACACAAGACCCCGATGTATTCAATGGCAATGCCATGACTTACTACGGCCGCTGGACTTACAAATATGAAGAGGCGGCAAGGCAAGGTGCCGCGGGCGCACTAATCGTGCACGAGACCGGGCCTGCAGGCTACGGGTGGGAAGTTGTAAGCGGTAGCTGGTCTGGCCCTCAGATTGGATTGCAGGCGGACAACCTCAATAGTGACAAGAATGATATCGAAGGCTGGCTAACTTTGAATTCCGCCGAGGCGCTATTCGCAGGTGCCGGTTTGAACTATCAACAGCTCAAGGCCACGGCCGCACAGCCAGGCTTCACCGCTGTCCCCTTGGGAGACGTTACCGCATCGGTGGCGATTCAGAATTCGGTACGCACATCTTTATCGCAAAACGTGATCGCGATGATTCCGGGCACTGAAAGACCAACGGAGACAATTATCTACACCGCGCACTGGGATCACCTTGGTGTTAATGCTGAGATTCTGGGAGACAATATTTATAATGGCGCTGCAGATAACGCCACAGGCACAGCAGCGCTGCTGGCAATGGCAAAGATGCATGCCGATGCGGGTCCTGCGCCACGCAGTGTTGTCTTCCTTGCAGTCACCGCCGAAGAATCGGGTCTGCTAGGCTCGCGCTGGTATACCGAGCATCCAGTATTTCCACTGGCGACTACTGTCGCGAATATCAATATAGACGTGCTCAATACTTACGGCCCGATGCACGACATCGTCGTGGTGGGAAATGGTAGCAGCGAGTTGGAAGCCTATCTTGAAGAGGCCGCTACTGCTCAGGGCCGCTATATTGTTGAAGAACCCAACCCCGAGCGTGGTTACTACTACCGTTCTGACCATTTCAATTTTGCCAAGGCTGGTGTACCTGCCCTCTACGCCGAGTCCGGTGAAGACAGCGTAGAGTTTGGAAAAAAATGGGGAGCAGAGCAGGCGCAGGACTACAATGAAAATCGCTATCACGCGCCTTCGGACGAATACGATCCAAACTGGAACTTGGAAGGCGCCGCACAAGACATACTCTTATACTTCGATGTAGCCAGTAAGCTGAGTCGTGAGTCTAGCTTTCCTAATTGGCTTGAAGGAAATGAATTTAAAGGCATACGTGACGCTACAAGTTCGTCACGCCCCTAAGCTAATTTCTCTATTGGAGCACTTCATCCGCTGACAATGCTGCACTTTTCACCGAACGGCGAGCGCGGCATCTTGGGGTGAATCCTCTTCGCTTACAGAGAAGGACTAGCAGCTCATTCAGAGCAGCCTTCGTCCCCATAAGAGAACCTGAAATCTGCGCCTCGGACCAAGGTATGCTCATCAGCCAGGTAAGCGGCGCGAACACATAACCAAACAATCGTTGCAGCGTAAGTGGGTCGTCACCAGGAAACGTAATTAGCGAGAACAGACTATTTAATAGGGCGACCAGAGCAGCTAGCTCCAATAACATTGCACCCACACTCACCATTAGGCACACGCCATTGTAGGAGGGAGCCCTTGGTTATCGCATCCATTAGGCTCTTATACTCGACGCTCAGTTCTATTTCCTCGCTGGTCGCAGCTGTCTTTTGCGACACCATGATCAGCGCGATCATAGTTGCAGCAGGCGCACTGATAACCGACGCTGTGATGATATGACCCAGCGGATAATCCAATCAATAAGAATTCGCCAAATTACTAAGTAATCAGTGCTGCTCTTCTTGCTATATACTCATCCAAATACTCATGAAAAAAAACTTAGATGATTAAATGCATCGCAATTCTACTTGGTTTAATTAGTACACTTTCGGCATGCTCTGAAGGTGAGAATCCACTCAACGCCCCTGCTGACTACGCGGACTATGTAACCATTGGAAAATCCGTAAACACGAGACAAGAACAGTCAGGTGAACTGAAACTTCTCAATACGGTATTTTTTGCCGAAGTTTTCCAAACGAAAGAAGCGGTAGATGCAGGCGGCATGATTACCAACACCACTCTTACTGGCGCTGGTAATGCTCAAGGCGGCCTTGCTCTTTCTGATGAAATGACTCCGTATTTGACAGGTGCCCGAACTTCAACCATTCAAGAATTGGATCGAATTTTCCCAGATAGCACTTACTATTTTAATTTTGATACACCAGATGGAAATATCCGACAGCTTCCAGCACGATTTACTCGCGGCACAGGTGAGAGCCTAAACCCTGGCCCTATTACATTGTCATTAATTCAAGGCGGAATAATCGTTAATCCGAATGCAGTGGATTCGAATCAGGATCTCATCGTTTCATGGAGCCCATTTGAAAAGGGCGCGGCCGATCCTGATAATATTATTGATGACATGATATATGCCATGTTTGGAAATTGTATGGGAATGGAAACCGTCCATAGCGGCCATGCGTTCGAAGAAGGCGCGCTTACCTATGCTGAAAGTAGTTTTACCATCCCAGCAAGCGCGCTACACGCTGGACAATCTTCTATGCTTGAAGTGGAGCATTCTAATATGGAAACAGATGTCGTTAAGGATATCGAAATAATTGTAACCTACGCCGCATCTACCTTCCTTGATATTCAAATCACTGGTGAAAACACGCAAAACCTCACCTGTCCTTCTGTACCCTACGCTTTTGATGGCGGCGCCAGTGATCGCGAACAAGCGCCAGAGTAGCTTTACTATTTTAAAAGAAGAGCCCCATCCTCATATCAGTCTGCTGAAAAAAAAGAATGCTCCAGCGACTAACTTAATAGGCCAGCAATTGCTCCTGTCATACAGGTGGCGAGTGTACCCGAGATCAGCGATTTAGGTGCGAGCTCTACTATTTCTGTTGCCCGCTCAGGACACATCCCACTCAGCCCCGCAATCATGATGCCCAAACTGCCGAAGTTGGCAAATCCACAAAGCGCATAAGTCATAATTATTGTCGACTTTTCGGAGAGACTGCCAGCTGGTAGTTCCGCCAGCGCCAAAAATGCTAGCAGCTCATTCAGGGCAGTCTTCGTGCCCATAAGAGAACCTGAAATCTGCGCCTCGGACCAGGGTATGCCCATCAGCAAGGTGAGCGGAGCGAACACATAACCAAACAACCGTTGCAGAGTAAGCGGGTCGTCACCAGGAAACGGAATTAGCGAGAAACAGACTATTTAATAGAGCAACCAGCGCAACCAGCACCAATAACATTGCACCCACACTCACCATTAGGCGCACGCCATCGTAGGTGCCCTTGGTGATCGCATCCATCAGGCTCTTATACTCGACACTCAGCTGTATTTCCTCGCTGGTCGCCGCTGCCTTTTGCTGGCACCATGATCAGCGCGATCATAATTGCCGCAGGGGCACTGATTACCGACGCCGTGATGATATGACCCAGCGGGTCGTCCAAGGTTCCCTGTAGGATTATCGAGTAGAACACCATGACCGAACCTGCGATGGTGGCCATGCCGCAAGACATCACAACGAAGAGTTCGCTGCGCGTTAGCACCGCAATATAGGGGCGAATCAGCGCGGGTGACTCAACCATACCGATGAAGATGTTGGCGGCACTACTAAATCCAACCGCGCCACTCACATTCAAACTCTTACGCAGAACAAGGGAGAAGCCCTTGATGATGACCGGCAAGACGCGATAGTGCCAGAGGATTGCCGACAGGACGGTGAACATTAGCACCAGCGGCAGAATTCGGAAGGCCAATATCATCGTGGCGCCAGGCTCACTGATCGAAAACGGATAGTCTACATTCAGCGGGTCGCCACCAAGATAGCCAAAGATAAACAGCGTGCCGCTCTCGGTTGCATTAACTACAGCATTTACACCTCTATTTATTAGACTCAGCATTTGCTGCAGAAAATTGAGATTAAATACCGCGAAGGCAAAGAGGAATTGCAGACCCAGGCCCGCTACCAGAAGACGCCAACCCGGAAGTGTGCGCTGCTCACTAAAAACAACAGCAATCGCAACGAAGACGACGATGCCGAACAAGGCTTGTACGACTAACAGTAGATCCATGGGCAGCTAGACTCTTTGGTTCTCCGCCCTAAGGCAGTGTAAGGGGCTTGTTTGTAGAACTCTCTTGTTTAAGCAGCCAATCAACCAAAGGCTGTCGATAGTGTATCTCGGTATCGAAGCCGCCCGAATCAAATTTTGCAATGGCATCATATCCCGCACCTCCCTCATACATGAAACTGTTTATCAACACGCGGTACGTCTCATCTGTATCAATTAGCCTTCCCGTCTTAGCGAGCAGCCAATCATTCTCGGTGCGGATGAGGCCACTAACAAATGGCCTCTGTCCTGCCGCAAGCACCTGTAAGACTTCGGCACCACCTAACTCCACGGCGTAGATTGTATTTTCGAAGGGCAGCAATCCAACTACGTCGGCAAGGGTCACCTCTCCTTGCGGGAACGGCGCACGTAAAGCGAGTCGGTTATTTATAGCTATATCAGCTGCGCTATCGATCTTTAACCAACTCTCAACCACAGCTCGTTGCAATCGGTCATCGTTTGCCAGGTACTCTCGCGAGCTGAAACCCAACAGCACACTCAACTCCACCTCGGTGGCTGCGCGCCATTTCGCAACAAGTTGCGCTACAGTATCATCACTGCTGCCGCCCTCATTTTGTTCGGTTGAGAAGCTGGAATTGATCAAACTATCGCGACCAAGATCGTACTCGAAATGCGCTCGCGCATAACTGCGAAAGTGGCCATCACTTTCAAGAAGAATGGTTTTTCCCACTTTTTCTGCGACAAGCTCATTGCAATGCCCGCCTCCCATGAGGCTGATATTCAGATCGGCTACAGCGGCAGCTAAAGGGCGCAGCGCTGCCATACAGACATGTGCCACGACGAAGATCAGGTCCAGGCCCTCCTCCTCTAGTTGTTCCACGGCATCTCGCAGTACGGGCTCATACTCCAGAAAAGAGAGATCGACAATATTGACCGGGTTTGTAGTACTTGGCGTGTTAGTTGTAGACAGCCCAATAATTCCGACGGTCAGATCATTCACCACGGTTGTAGTAAAAGCCAGAATGCCTAATTCAGATGGCAGAGTCTCGCTCGCCTTCCATTGAATATTAGCCGCCAGATAAGGAAAGTTAGCCTGACGAACTCGCCGTTCCAAGTTATCCAGACCGAAATCGAATTCATGATTGCCAATTGCAGTGGCGTCATAGCCCATGGTGTTCATCACTTCCACCATGCCCTCGCCTTCAAACCAGGTTGAGATGGCCGGCCCCGTCCAATGATCGCCTCCGCTCAGCAAGAGAAAGGGCCCGTCTTCGCTATAGCCCTCCTTCTCACGCCATAGGCCTAGCAGGTCTGCCGCTCCTAGCCCGGGCTCACGCCCTTCCATCCAGCCATGCTCGTCGTTGCTATACAGCACGGTCAACTCGCGGACATTCGCACTTTTGTTCAACTCTAAAGTGGAGGAACGAGGAGATGAACTACAAACCAGCAGCAGTGGGACGGAGAGTATTAGCAGGAGGAATAGGCGCATTGAGCCGAGTCTATCACAGCAATTTCGATGATTACCTCTCGAAATGCGTAGGGTTATTTATTGCGAGGAGCAGTTAATTCGCTTAACGTATTTGAAACCAACGGCGGCAGCGATGAAACTCGACAGTTCTAACTTTCCAATCTACTTACCAGAAAAAGAACAGACGTCTGTCTTGCGCCTAGGGCTCCAGAACTGTCGGCCAGATGACTGGATATTTCCCGCCAAGGATCTAAACGTTTTTCAAAGGCACAAGACCGAACTGGGCGTTTCGCGAAGCGAGGAATGTTTTGCTCAAACTCAGAAATCAGTAGCCGCACAGTGCGAATTTTATGATTACCTCTTGCAACATTTATTAGCAAATCCTAAGTTAAATTATTCCCGATTAGGCAATCAACTCATTCATGAACAGGAGAAGCTCACATGGGAAATAGGAGATAAGAATCTTTGGGAGGCTTCGCTATGGGTGCCAGAAGATTTTTGCCTGCTAGAAAAAGAAAAAAATGGCTACGTGGTGACGGCCGCCAGCGTCTGCTCGCCCAGTAACTGGGTTCTGCAGGAGAAGATTGCCCAGACTGTGGACTTCATTCATGACCCTGTGCCTGATTACGATAGCTTGCTTAGCGAGAAGGTAAATCGTTTCCTAGTGGGATTAAACAGCGGACGGGTCTTGCTGCGTTATAATTGGTCCATTCAATCGGGCAACGAACTCTTCTGGCGCGACGACCTCAATCCCAATTTCGCTGTTGTGGATAGCAGCAGCCCAAACCTGTACTGGCGAATTGAGCGGCAGACATTCGTTCGGCTTCCTGCAAGCAAGGCAATCGTCTTTGGAATTAGAGTTTTCCTGCATAGCTTCGACAAGCTTCGGAATATTGAAGGCTTTGATCAGGCAATCGAACAGCTGCTCGCCCAGCTGCCTGCTACCCAGAAGTGTTACAAGGGGCTAGCAACTTAAACGCTTAGAAAAAATGCACTACTGCAAGATCGTTTAGACTATAATTCTCCCCTTTGAAGCCACACCCTATTTGAAAAATATTTGAACGAAGCGACAGCTTTTTGTCGAAATCTCCGTACTACTTTAGTGAACCCACTACATTCGATTGTCAGCGAAAGGTCTCTTACATGAATAACTGCAGCCTTGCCAGCATGGCTCCCGTCAAATTGTGCCTAGTACTGGCAGCAAGCTTTTTACTTTCCATGCAATCGGCCTCTGCAACCACGGTCCGCGTAATTACTTCCTTAGGAAACTTCTCAATAGAACTGTTTGACGATGTCACGCCAGTCACCGTTGCCAACTTTTTAAACTATGTAAACTCCGGACGCTTCAATGGCACGTTAATACATCGCT
>CASQMQ010000039.1 GCA_949430125.1 uncultured Pseudomonadales bacterium | reverse complement strand
GACGTGCCGAATTCGCCTGGAGGGAGACTAATATTGTGAATCACCAACAACTCGATATCGGTGCGGTCTGGCCTAGCATTCTGATTAGGCGACTCTACAATTTGAGCACCTATCAGGATGTCGTTGGCTATAGAGAGTTCCATGGCAACGGTCCAGCGAACGAATAGATTTCTAAAAGGCGTCCGACCTCTCAAAGGTCATACGCACGACGATCGCTCGATATTACCACAAAATGTTAACTTGCTTGACGAAGCAGGCGAACGAACCCTGTCGTAACTGAGCTGCAGAGTAGTCAGACTGCGAATTGCCGCGCTTCATATTGTTCGCTGCGGCATCAAGGAAAGTTTCTTCGAACACGACTTGTTTAGCGCGGATTTCTCTCATCGTACTCAGATAGTCGCTACCCGCTGTGAACTGGCCTTTTTCCCTGCCTCAAAAACGAAGTCTTCGACCTCATCGAAGAAGCTACCGCTCAACTGATTCATCTGCTTTCGCAGTCGCTGTTTTAACGCCCAGCCAGCTTTCTCAATCTGCTCCGTATCCGCAGATGGGTGTTTAGTAGCTTGGTTTACCATCGAGACTATGGACATGATTTATCGGCTAAGCACTCTGTTTATAGGTGTTTCGAGATTTCTTATATCACCCAGCCCTCACGCAAAGCATGACACTGTTCACAGACGGAGAATTAGCGGCTATTTAAAACAAATTCAATTGCTTACCATATCAATTTTTTTCAAAAAACATGACTGAGTTCACAACTTCCTATTCCAAGTGGGATAAGACATAATCTTCGAAATGTCTTATCCAGCGACAGAAAACAAAACTCCACCGGGCAAACGCATTGGCCAAGGGATGCTAATCTTCAGTTTCGTGCTTGGGCTAGGCGGGCTAACTTTCTTCTTCGAAGATCAAATTCAGCAGCAAGCAAACCCGAATCAGAACCCGCGCTCGATGGAGTTAAATTCAGGGATACGGGAAGTCGTTCTGCAGCAAAACAGACAGGGGCATTACGTGGCAAGCGGTACCGTGAACAATGTGCCGGTTCTCTTTCTATTGGACACTGGGGCCACCGACGTTGCAATACCCGAGTCAATTGCCTTAGCTGCTGGCCTGCAGCGCGGAAATACATCGCGAGCATCGACGGCGAATGGCGTGGTCACTGTCTATTCAACCCGAGTAGCCGAATTAACTCTAGGCAATATAGTTCTCGAGGATGTCAACGCAAGCATCACTACAAGCATGGGCGGCGATACGATCCTGCTCGGCATGAGCGCACTGCGCCAAGTAGAATTCAGTCAGCGCGGCGACGAACTGACGCTTCGACATTATCCGGAGTCTTGAGAAAGCATGCCCCCTACTATCCCCAGTCGATATAGCGAAGCTCGTCACCTTTTGCCTGCAAGAAGATGTTGGCACAGGCGACATCACCGCAGAACTCATCCCAACCGATAAAACAATTTCGGCAAAACTAATAAGCAGAGACAACGGAATTTTTTGTGGGCGACCTTGGGCAGACGAGGTATTTCAACAAGTCGATAGTTCGCTAACAGTAAACTGGAACATCGAAGAGGGAGCTGAGCTTTCTCCCAATCAGACACTCGTCCAAATTGCTGGTTCGGCACGCAGCATTCTAACGGCTGAGCGAACCGTCTTAAATTTTCTACAAACACTTTCCGCCGTCTCCACAATGAGCCAGCACTATGCATCTTTAGTAAGCACACTTCGGTAAAATTACTGGATACAAGAAAAACCCTACCCAGTCTGCGCTCAGCACAGAAATACGCAGTTCGTATCGGAGGTTGTTTCAATCACCGCATGGGATTGTTTGATGCCTTCCTGATCAAGGAAAACCACATCGCCGCCTGCGGTGGTATCGATGCGGCTGTATCTAAAGCTAAAGCTCTCTACCCCAACAAACCTGTTGAGATAGAGGTGCAGAATCTAAATGAGCTGGAACTGGCCATATCCGCAGAGGCCGATATCGTCATGCTCGACAATTTCGAATGTAGCAACATATTGAAGGCCGTTAAGCTGAATGACGGCCGCTTGAAACTAGAGGCTTCCGGGGGCATAGAGGCGGATATGCTGGTATCTATCGCTGAAACTGGCGTAGACTATATTTCTCTAGGCGCACTGACTAAAAACTGCCAGGCTATAGATCTTTCACTATTGATAGAATGATGACCATCACCAGAACTAATCAAAGTTGTCCCAACTGATAAGAATCAGGGAGAATCGATGCAATACAAAACCTTGTGCAGAAACCTACTCTCAATCGGGCTGCTGCTAATTCCTGCAGTAGCGTCGAGTCATGGCGGAAATCTCGACCTCAATGGTGGGCACTATTACAGTCGCTCTTATCACTGCCATTTGAGCGGATGCGAAATGCCCGACACATTCAACATCGGGAGAAATCGCAGGGATAGCATCATGACGAATCATCGTGACAGAGAGAAATTCTTTAACACTGATGATTGGGATTTCGAAGTGGACTATGACAATGATTGTCAATCAACCCGACAGGAAATGTTAATTCTCACCAACCGTACTGAGTCTCGATACACCAATCCGCGCAACTGCGTAGTTCGTACCGGTGAGTGGTTAGATGAATATACCGGGAAAATTTTCAAGGTAGCCGTTCAGGTGGATATAGATCATGTCATCCCGCTCATGTACGCGCACACCCACGGCGGTGATCGCTGGTCGCAACAGAAAGAAATTGCAGTTTGCCAATGACCCACTAAATATGATGTTAGTAGAGAAGCGAGAGATTAAGAAGAAACGCGATCGAGGCCCTGACCGCTACTTACCCCGCAAAGAATTTCAGTGCGAATATGCTGGCTTGTGGCAGGCGATCGCCGACAATTATGATCTTGACCTAGAGAACAGAGACAAAAATGAAATTAGAAAGATCTTAGAAGGATTGCGCAGAATAGTAGCGGTTCAAATTATCAACAAAAGCTGAAGGTCAGAAAGAGCTACAAAAAAATGCCGAACTAAGTTCGGCATTTTTTTGGACTACTATTTAACCCACTTCAAATTAGGGGCTTATGACCTTAATGGCATCCATACCATTGTCTGGGTCCAACTTAGCTTCGCCTGCTGGGAACCCATTCTCAGACAAAATATAGGCAATCACGTCTGTATACTCTTCGAGCATCAATGAGCCAGGATTGTCCGCTGGCATGGTTCCCAAGATTGATTCCCACAACCAGAGCACGGGCTGATTGTTGTAAGACTTGAGGATATCGCGATAGAAGCGCATATCGTGGCAGGTCTTGCAGCTGTTATCGTATACGCTCTTGCCAGTCTCCGCCTGTGCTGCAGTGAAGACGCCGTCATTCACAGTTTTGTCCTGAGCCATACCGATCTGACTTAGAGCAAGACTCGTCAATGCCAAAATTATTTTCACAGAATTTTTCATCGTTCATTTCCTCAGCAGAAAGTGAAACTCGTGTTTCAGGCCTGCTTATCCTTTAAGGTAAATATTCTGCAATTTATGCAACTGACTACTAGCCCTGTCGTAAATCATCTTATAAATTGGGCTGATTTGAGAACCGCGTAAACATAAACTACATCAGCAATTTTATCAAGTAGCCGCATCTTCTAAGCTTAATCAATGTTAAAAAAATATTTGTAAATCAGCTGCTTAATATCATATTCCAACTATAAGCCGAGATAAATGAACCGCAGCTTAACTGTGCCATCTGCTCGTCTAGGAAAGTAGAGGTCTGTCGCAATTCTCAATGTTTAATTGAAGAGATGGAGACTAAACGAGGTACCTAGGCTCTAAAGCCGTTCTACTAGAAAATTCCCAATACTTAGTCTCGGTCAATGTCTGTGAACATCAGCGCTGTAACCTGTTCCGACACAAACTCAACAAGGACTACGACGATTGCACTCGCCAATAGTACCGCACTCCTATTTGTGAAGTTTCCCTGAGTCGTATAGGTATACACATAATTGAGAAGTCCTATGCCGAAAATCCAGCAGCAACTGGCAAGAACATTTTCAGTAGCGAATACAAATTACCGGCCTTAAAGATTATGAGCACAAACCGGCCATCTAGGACTTACCACCGTGAACGCAAAAACGCCACTGCTGCCTCAACAGGCACGTAATATAGTTACGCCTCGCTAGCGATATTAGACTCATTGTGGCGCAGAGGCTTGCGCGAAGGCTCTGTGAACGCGGTAAAGAAACTTTCGAAACACCCCAAAAAGCGCTAGCAGAACTGGGCCTGAATTCTGAATTGCATCCAAATCCTAGCCTATTCTGCGGAAAGTGCTGTGGCGACTTAGAGATGGATTTCGAGGGAGAATCGGCTTTTATGAAGTAGTTCCTGTATCCCAGAGCCAATCTCGAATTATCATGGAAGGCGGAAGGACGCACCGGTTCCGGAAACACACGAGAAGGCACGGATTACTCGATCTTCGACAAGCCGCACTACTCAAAGTTGCACAGAGACTGACCAGCCTCGAAGAGGCTAACAGACTGACTTAAATACAAAATTCTACGCTGTCGTGCTATAGTCATAGCAATCTAACGAATAGATAATCTGGCGAAGCGCCCTATGGCTCCTGAAGCAGTACAAACCACCTATCTTTCGCAAGGTACCGATAAAAGCGGTGCCAAGACCAAAGGCGAAATTCAGGGTAGTTATCAGGCACCGGTAAAGGCACAGCTGCGTAACCAGGGATTTGCCCCGACCAAGGTTAAACGCAAATCAAAGGATCTATTCGGACCCAAGAGGCAAAAGATCAAGCCTGGCGATATTGCCGTGTTCACACGCCAGCTAGCAACGATATGAAATTGGGCATACACGCTTGTTCAGTCGTTTGAGATCGTCGGTGAAACCCTAGAAAACTCGTCTATGCGTGAGTTAGTTGGCCAGATTCGTGACGATGTGGCAGCGGGCAATACCTTTGCCGGCTGTATCCGCAAACATCCACGCTATTTCCAGCTATGATTACTCAGATGGTCGGTATTGAAGAAGAGTCAGGCGCCTTAGATGGAGTGCTAGATAAGTGCGCTGTCTACTATGAAGCAGAGGTAGATAATGCAGTAAACGGGCTCACCGCCTTGATGGAACCGATGATTATGTCTGTACTAGGCATATTGATCGGCGGCTTGATGATTGCGATGTATCTGCCAATCTTCCAGCTCGGCGCGGTGGTGTAGCATAAATACCTTTGCATGGAAATAATCGACCTCCTCTTAGCTAGCCCTACTTTTCTACTAACCGTCTGCATCGTATTAGGGGTGTTAGTCGGAAGCTTCCTTAATGTAGTCGTCTACCGGCTACCTATAATGTTGCAGCGCGATTGGCGCGAGCAATGTTGTGACTATCTCGAGATAGACAACGAAACTCCTGACAGCAATGAATCATCTGCTAAGTTCAAAGTATTCAATCTGCAAAAACCTGATTCACATTGCCCGCTTTGCAATCACAAAATAAAGCCATGGGAAAACGTCCCAGTGCTGAGCTATCTTTTTCTCGGCGGCAAGTGTTCTGACTGCAAAGCAAAGATTTCCATTCGGTATCCAAGCGTCGAGTTTGTGAGCGGCGTTCTTTCAGGCTTAGTCGCATTTCATTTCGGTGCAACTTGGCTAACGCTGGCCCTGCTGTTCTTAACCTGGGCACTCATAGCTCTTACACTTATCGACTTCGATCACCAGCTACTGCCCGACAACATCACGCTGCCACTTATTTGGCTCGGCTTACTAGTCAACACTATCGATCTCGGGTTCGGTGTTACGCTGAGAGACGCCGTGATTGGTGCGATCGTAGGATATATCGTACTCTGGGTCTTTTACTGGGGATTTAAACTCGCAACTGGAAAAGATGGTATGGGTTACGGGGATTTCAAGCTGTTGTCAGCCCTAGGAGCATGGATGGGCTGGCAGAGCCTACTGCCAATAATTATTCTTTCTTCGCTAGTAGGCGCTGTTTTCGGTGTCTCAATGATACTGCTTTCCGGAAGAGACAGGTCTGTGCCAATGCCCTTCGGCCCGTTTCTCGCCGGTGCTGGATTTCTCATGTTGATATGGGGCCCTCAACTAAGCGCATTCTATATCGACAACTTCATCAGCTAACAACAACATCCCCAATCAATATTCGGATCCTGTCAGAATGAACATCGCAAAAAGGTATGTAGTCGGTCTTACAGGTGGAATCGGTAGCGGCAAGTCTGCCGCCGCCGAGATATTTCGAACATGTGGGATTGAAGTCATTGACGCCGACTCACTGGCTAGAGAAGTCGTCGAACTAGGCCAGCCGGCACTGGGCGATATTGCCGCTCACTTCGGCAGCGATATACTTACTGCCGAAGGACATCTTGATAGGGCCGCGCTGCGAAAAATCGTGTTCTCGAGCCCCGAACAAAAATCCTGGTTAGAGAATTTATTGCACCCGCTAATTGCAGAATTACTGCAGTGCCGACTGAATGCCACGAAGTCCCCTTATGCAATTCTGGAATCGCCACTACTGTTAGAAACCGAGCAATACAAGCTAGTAGATAGAGTGACCGTCATCGACGTTAATGAGGAAATACAAATAGATCGATCAGTAAGAAGAGACGGTAGCGATGAAGCAGTAATTAGGTCTATCATCGCCTCTCAGATTGATCGTGCCGGGAGAATCCAGCGTGCGGATGATCTTGTATCTAACGAAGAAGGCCTAGAGCAACTCAGAGAGAAAATCGAGGCGCTTCACAGTAAATATTTAGGGATGGTTACCGAGAAATGAACATAAAGACTACCAGCGTCGATTGCCCAAACTGTCGAAGATCTGTGGAATGGACGGATGAGAATAACTTCCGACCTTTTTGTAGCAAGCGCTGCAAGCTAATAGACTTTGGAGGCTGGGCAAGCGAACGCAATAGCATTCCCGGAGAATCCGTTTACCCAGCACTAGAGGATGAATACGACTAGTAGCCCAAACACTGAGGGCTAGCTAATACCGGATGCTTGTATAAAATTCGTCAAATTTTTGAACATTTGGAGTGACGGTGATTAGTCCAGTCTGTTTAGTATGCGGATTATGCGCTCGTTGGCCTTGGGAAAATCTACTGCTCGTAGCTTAGAAAGCGCGCGCCATTCAATTACCTGCCCTTCTCTTCCCTGGGGTATGCCTGAAAATTTTTCGATGCGCCAAACATCCAACATTACCGACTTGTCGGCGTATTCATGCTTAACCTGAGTTAGCTCAGTGCAGGCCTGCACACTGATGCCTAACTCTTCTTCAAACTCTCTGTTAAGTGCGCACTCAACTGACTCACCTTCTTCGACTTTGCCCCCAGGAAATTCCCAGAGGCCGCCTTGATGAGATGCGGCGGGGCGCAGTGCAATTAATACTTCGTGGTTGTCATTAAGAAGAACGCCGACAACAACATGAATAATGGAGTCTTTATTCACGACCGATTGCTAACTGCGATAATCTGCATTGATGCGCACGTACTCGTTGGAAAGGTCCGATGTCCAGACTCTTGTCCTAGCCTTTCCGCGACCAAGGTTAATGCGAACTCGAATCTCGTCCTTATCCATCTCGGCCTGCCCTGCGCTTTCGCTATACTGCGCATCTACTGCTCCTTTGGACACTAGAAGTATATCTCCAAGCGCCACCGTGACGGTCTCAATATCGAGATCGCCAAGACCGGCACGGCCAATAGCAGCGAGGATTCTTCCCCAGTTTGGATCTGAAGCAAAGAAAGCTGTTTTAACCAAAGGAGATTCTGCTACCACATACGCTACTGCCAAACATTCCTGCTCAGACGCGCCTTCATTTACCTCAATAGTTATGAATTTACTTGCGCCTTCTGCATCCCGAATCAGATCCATAGCTAACTGCTCGAAAACAGCGTTCAATTCAGACTGAAACTGCGTAGCTGCCTCGCTATCGGTATCCGTGATCACAAGGGCCCCCTTACCAGTGGCGACCAACATACAACAATCATTGGTAGAGGTATCACCATCGACTGTGATTCTGTTAAACGAATTGTTCACAGCACCAGCTAAGAATTTTTCGAGGAGAGGTCTGTCGATCTGCGCGTCCGTAAAAACATAGGCCAGCATAGTTGCCATGTTCGGGCGAATCATTCCCGAGCCCTTCGCAAACCCGCTTATGATTACTTGGGAGCTGTTAACTGCAAAACTTGCAGATGCTAACTTCGGCCGCGTGTCGGTTGTCAATATTCCCTGCGCTGCCGACTGCCAAGCATCAGCAGACAATGCTGCATACAGCCCAGGTAATGCTGCGAGTATTTTATCACTAGGCAATTGTTCGCCAATCACCCCTGTGGAAAACGGCAATATCTGTTCGGACGAAGTTTCCGCGATCTCAGCCAAGCCCTCACAGCATGCCATAGCCGCAAACTCTCCCTGAGGTCCGGTTCCAGCATTCGCATTTCCGGTGTTAATCAAGAAATAGCGGCTAGCACTGAGCTCTACGCGCTGTTTAGCTATGCGAACTGGCGCGGCACAGAAAGCGTTCTGAGTAAACGCACCCACTGTTGTGGAGCCTTCCGCAATTTCAATCAAAACAAGGTCGAGTCGATTGGCGTAGCGAATTTGACTTTCAACTGCAGCTAAGCGAATCCCTTCAATAGGAGTGATGCTTACCTTTCTTTGGGGACCGACAGCCATCTCTAAATTCCTACTCTGCTTTCACTTTCTCAGACTAATACGACGTCGATCACTAACCTATCTTGCCGTGACAGACTTTATACTTCTTTCCCGAGCCGCAAGGGCAAGGGTCGTTCCTTCCTACCTTCGCCATCTCTCGAACAAAGGGAGGTGCCTTGTCTCCTCCTGTTTGACGCTGCCCTGCAGGTGCAGCGTCATCCGCTGGCTGTTCGGCGAGTGCAGATACGGCTTGATGCTGGAAATCCACTCGCTCTCTAGCTCGCTCCTGCTCACGCTGCCGTTCAATAGCATCTGCATCGTCTTCTTGTCGAATCTTCACTTGACTTAAAACTTTGATAACTTCCTGCTGCAGGTTTGTCATCAAATCTTGAAACAGAGCGAAGGCTTCTCGCTTATATTCCTGCCGCGGGTTCTTGCCACCATAACTACGCAAGAATATTCCTTGTCGCAGGTGATCCATAGTTGCAAGGTGCTCCTTCCACAAACCATCTAATATCTGTAATGTAATTTGTTTCTCGAAAGTGCGCATCTTTTCACCCACTGCAGCACACTTCTGCTCGTAATCCGCAGAGATTATCTCGTCGATTTTTTGTTTTAATTGCTCTTCGTAAAGCTGATCATCCTCATCAAGCCATTTTTGAATATCTTGCTGAGTCGAAAATTGGGTATCTATCCCTTCCTGTAATCCCTCCACATCCCATTGCTCAGGAACACTCTGCGGCGGGATGTACTCATCGACAATTTGTCCTACTACTTCTGTGCGCATATCTTTCAACAGCTCTGAAATATCATCGCTGGCCATGAGCTCGTTACGCTGACGATAGATAATCGTGCGCTGATCATTTGCTACATTGTCATATTCCAACAATTGCTTACGAATATCGAAATTCCTGCCTTCGACCTTTCGCTGGGCCTTCTCAATCTGCTTCGTTACCATGCCGTGCTCTATAGCTTCTCCGCGCTCCATACCCAAGCGCTTCATGAAGTTCTTCACGCCATCAGTTGCAAATATCCTAAGCAGGTTATCGTCCATGGAGAGATAGAATCTGGAATACCCAGGATCGCCTTGTCTTCCAGAACGGCCACGCAGCTGATTGTCGATACGCCTCGATTCGTGGCGTTCGGTGCCAACGATGTGGAGGCCACCAGCCGCAATAACTTGATCGTGACGCTGCTGCCATTCAGCTTTGATGTTCTCGATCTGCGCTTCGGTTGGGTTTTCTAACTCAGCAACCTCAGCTTCCCATTTGCCGCCCAATACGATATCTGTACCGCGGCCAGCCATGTTCGTTGCAATAGTCACCACTCCAGGCTTTCCTGCCTGAGCGATGATCTCCGCCTCACGCTCATGAAATTTAGCATTTAGTACTTCATGCTTGATTTTTTCTTTCGTGAGGAAGTTCGACAGCGTTTCAGATGTATCGATAGACGCTGTGCCGACTAGTATGGGCGCCCCTTTGGCGCTCATTTCAGTGATATCACGAACGATTGCCTCTAACTTCTCTTCCATGGAAAGAAAGATAAGGTCGTTTGCATCATTACGCACCATAGGTTGATTAGTTGGTATCACCACAACATCCAGTCCGTATATCGACGAAAACTCGAACGCTTCAGTGTCAGCGGTGCCAGTCATACCAGACAGATTATTGTACAAGCGAAAATAGTTCTGGAATGTCGTTGAAGCTAGAGTCTGGCTCTCACTCTGAATCGCCAGTTTTTCCTTAGCCTCTAGGGCTTGATGCAAACCTTCCGACAGGCGTCGTCCTTCCATCGTTCGACCAGTGTGCTCATCAATCAGCACAATGCTCTTATTCTGTACTATATATTCGATATCTCGATTGAAAAGGTTATGCGCCTTAAGGCCAGCATGTACGTGATGAAGCAAGGATAAATTGGTCGCAGAGTAGAGTGACTCACCCTCGGCTAACAACTTCTTCTGAATCAAAATATCCTCAACGAATTCGTGCCCAGTTTCAGTAAGCTCAACCTGGCGATTCTTCTCATCAACGGTAAAGTGACCTGACTCCTCCGGCACAAAGTTCTTGTCCATCATTTCCATCTTGGATTTTTCGGCCTTTATTCCCTTTTCCAACTTCGGAATCAGCTGATTGATGGCTTCGTAGAGTTTTGAGCTATCTTCCGCCGCTCCAGAAATGATCAAAGGAGTTCTCGCCTCATCGATGAGGATTGAATCCACCTCGTCGACGATCGCAAAATTCAACTCTCTCTGCATTTTGTCATCGAGACGAAATGCCATGTTGTCGCGCAAGTAATCAAAGCCAAATTCGTTGTTCGTGCCGTAAGTAATAGAGCTGTTATAGGCTTCTTTCTTTAATTCTGGTGTCTGTCCCGAGCCTATGATGCCTACACTGAGGCCTAGAAACTCATACAGTGGTCGCATCCAGTTCGCATCACGCTCTGCAAGATACTCATTCACTGTAACTAAGTGAACACCATTCTCGGTAAGACCATTTAGATAGGCCGGCAGGGTCGCCATAAGCGTCTTACCCTCACCTGTTCTCATCTCTGAGATGCTGCCTTCGTGCAATACGATTCCACCGATCATCTGTACATCGAAATGGCGCATCTGTAAGGTACGCTTACTCGCCTCACGAACTACGGCAAACGCTTCCGGCAGTAACGCGTCAGTAGACTCACCGGCATCGAAGCGTTGCTTAAATTCGACCGTCTTGGCTTTCAGCTCTTCATCGGAAAGCGCTTCTAAAGAAGGTTCAAGCTCGTTGATAAGAACAGACGTCTTTTTCAATTTCTTCAGCTTGCGCGAGTTACTACTTCCAAATATTTTGTTTAATATGCTCATTTTTCTCTATGAATAAATAGTTGATTCGATAAGCTGGTCTCCAAAGGGCATGATGAGCATTGCTCAGGCAAGCCGATAGCGACCAATTAGATTGGTTTTGAGAAAGGGGTGATTATCTTGCTGTGCGATGTATATAGGCGGCAGGGTCGACGACTCTACCGTTTTTGTAAACCTCAAAGTGAACGTGAGGCCCTGTCGAGCGGCCAGTAGAACCTACTAGCGCGATGTTCTGACCCTTCATTACGATATCACCAACGTCCACAAATAGCTTTTCTGCGTGTGCGTAGCGTGTAGTGAATCCGTTGCCGTGATTGACCTCAACCATCAAGCCGTAGCCCGATCGGGGCCCAGACCAGGTTATTACGCCTGCTGCCACGGTATTAATCTCAGCTCCCGACTTGCCAGTGGTGAAGTCGATGCCGCCATGGAAGGCTATGCGGCCGGTAATGGGATCAGGGCGCTGACCAAAGCGCGAAGCGATCCAGGCTTTTTCTACAGGCCTACCAGCGATAAAAACATCTGACTGAATTTTGCGATCAGTCATCAGGCCCTCAAGAATTTCGAGTTGCTGCTGACGATCGTCAAGTTGTCGTTCGAGTTGATATACAGCGTCCATAAAGCCCGCTGCCGAGTAAGACTCTGAAACACCAGATGCAGGACCGCCGATGGCAATAGGGTCGCTGAAATCAAATTCGCCAGTATCCAGGTTGGCAATGGTAGTTATACGTTCCCCTACCGCATCCAAGCGCACCAGACGTGCCTGTAACATAGCAAGTCGCATAGTTAGGGCTTCGATCTGTTGTTCTGACTCTTCTTTAATCTCTGATATTTGTTCGGTCTGTATGCGAATCTGGCGCTCCCAATTTTGCGCAGACTCTTCGCTGAAGACACCGTGTGCTCTGAGAAACCGCGAGCCCATAACCAAAGTAGCCCAACGCAACTGGAGCACCGAGCAGGCATAGGGAAAGGAGGCCTTTCAGCCATCCCTTGAGGACGATAGTTTTAGTGTGACCATGACGCTGGTCGACTAGAATAACTTTCATTGTGTAAGCGTTGTCTCAGTAAGCCTACTATTAATACTTGGGGCTAATCAAGAAACTTCAACGTCCAACTATATTTATTAAAATCAGATAGTTAGGATAGCACGACAGGGCTAGGCTGCCAACACCGGTTTCATATAGGAAATAGGCACGTTTGTATCATTGTCAAAACTGACTATTTCCCAAGCATCTTTATTAACTTCAAGCATTCTTAATAGAGCATTATTGAGGGCATGTCCAGATTTATATCCCTTGAACTCACCTATCAAACTGTTGCCAAGCAGGTATAAATCTCCAATAGAATCAAGGATCTTATGCTTTACGAACTCGTCTTCGTAGCGCAGTCCATCCTCGTTCAAGACCTTGTAATCACCTACCGCGATTGCATTATCCATACTGGCACCGAGTGCCAAATTCCTATTGCGCAATTCCTCGAATTCATGCATGAAACCGAAGGTACGCGCGCGGCTAACTTCCTTAACAAAAGAAGTACTAGAGAAGTCAATGGTCGCGCTCTTCGTGTATTTCTTGTAGACGGGGTGATCGTAGAGAAGTGTGTAGCTAACCTTGAAGCCATCAAACGGCTCGAGGCTGACAGCTTTATCGCCATGCTCCAAGTGCAGTGGCTTCAGTATTTTGATGAAGCGCTTTAATTCTGACTGCTCTTCGATGCCAGCAGATTGAATTAGGAAAACGAACGGGCCAGCACTGCCATCCATGATCGGCACTTCTGGCGCACTTACATCGATAAAGGCATTGTCGATGCCTAAACCTGATAGCGCGGACATCAAGTGCTCAATAGTAGAAATTCTAACGTCATCTTTAACAAGACAGGTAGAGAGAGTTGTATCCCCTACATTAGATGCGCGGGCTGGAATCTGAACGGGTATATCGAGATCTACTCGGGTAAAGATGATGCCCGTGTTAACTGGAGCTGGCCTAAGTGTTAGATAGACTTTCTCGCCGGTGTGCAGACCAACGCCGGTGGCACGAATAACATTCTTCAGGGTTCTTTGTCTCAGCATAGGTCTTCGCTTCGCGTCTTGTTTAGTCAGAAAAAAATGGGTATCTCAAGCATTCGTCAGTGTCATGTCACAGTGCGACCAAGGTTTAGCCCGCTGCCTGAAACGAGTACTCCCTGCTCTGCTGGTTCACCAACACTAAACCCGAGAACGAGCGATTTTCGCTCACAACGACAATCTTTAACAAAGCTCTGGCATGGTAGCAAAAATTAGGGAATAACCCAATAAGGGTAAATCCGTGTAAAGCCTCAATTACTTGCCCTATAAGACCGTTCAAAAACAAGAAACGAGGAATACAGTGTAGGAATCCTACTGCTGTATTCCTGCGAACCTAGTCTGCCTGTTTTCTTAGAAAGGCAGGAATATCGAGATAGTCCATGTCGGTATCTGAGCCCACAACCGCAGCTGCTGCAGCTGCTCGAGAAAAATCCTGTTTACGCATTACCGCTGGCTTATCTAGCTGGCGGTAGTCGGGCCTGTCAGTATTGTCCACAACCTTAGTGGGTTTGGCGTGCTTATCGCCCAGACCTGTAGCTACGACTGTAACTCGCATTTCATTCTCAAGACTTGGATCGATCACCGTGCCAACGACTACCGTTGCATCATCCGAAGCAAATTCTTCAATAGTGTCACCAACTTCAGAAAATTCGCCCAGAGATAGATTCTCTCCAGCCGTGATATTAACTAAAATTCCTCGCGCACCTTGCAGATTCACGTCTTCTAGTAGCGGGCTACGAATCGCAGCTTCTGCTGCCTCCCGAGCTCGATCAGCGCCAACCGCCGAACCCGTGCCCATCATAGCCATGCCCATTTCAGACATCACCGTTTTAACATCAGCGAAATCCACGTTAATCATGCCTGGGTTCATAATTAGATCCGCGATACCTTTCACAGCACCTAACAATACATCGTTAGCAGCTTTAAATGCTTCCAGTAACGTTGCCTCTTTACCCAGCACGTCTAATAATTTTTCATTCGGAATAGTAATCAAAGAGTCCACGTGCTCTGAGAGTAGTTGAATACCCTCTTCCGCAATCTTGGAGCGCTTTTTACCTTCGAATGGAAAAGGTCGAGTAACGATAGCAACGGTTAAAATACCCATCTCCCTAGCCACTTCGGCAACGATAGGCGCGGCACCTGTTCCTGTACCTCCCCCCATACCAGCTGTGATAAAAACCATATCGGCGCCGGACAAAATTTCAGCGATCTCATCCCTATCTTCCAACGCTGCTTGTCGACCGATCTCTGGATTTGCTCCCGCGCCAAGACCTTTCGTTATATTGCTGCCCATCTGCAATATCGTCTTAGCTTTCAGGTTATGCAACGCCTGTGCATCTGTGTTGGCACAGATAAACTCCACACCTTCTACCTGATTATTGATCATATGATGCACGGCGTTTCCGCCTCCACCACCAACGCCTATGACTTTAATTTCAGCGCTCTGCGCAACGTTCTCGACTAATTCAAACATATAGCCCTCCTCATTTATGATGCTTTACTGTATTGGTTATTAACTACTAAGGTTAAAATTAAAAATTTCCTTGGAACCAGCTCTTTACCCTGTCCACAATCTGAATCTGTGGCACGCGCTTTGAATCGATTCCGCCTCTCTCCTGATATTGCTTCAAGCCGTACAGCAACAATCCAACACCAGTAGAATAAATTGGGTTTCTTACAATATCTGCTAAACCATTGACATTATGAGGAGCTCCGATGCGTACCGGAGCATGAAATATTTCTTCAGCCAAATCGACAACGCCTTCCATTTTGCTAGTGCCGCCGGTTAGGACAATTCCCGCTGCTAGCAGGTTCTCGAACCCACTTCGTTGCAACTCGGCTTGCACTAACGTAAATAATTCGTCATAGCGCGGCTCAACCACCTCTGCCAATGCTTGCCTGGAAAGTTCTCTTGGCGCTCTATCTCCGACGCTAGGCACCTTCAGAGTCTCATCGGCGCTAGCCAATTGAGTTAAAGCGCAGGCATATTTAATCTTTATCTCTTCTGCGTTTTCTGTCGGTGTGCGCAGTGCCATCGCTATATCATTCGTCACCTGATCGCCAGCTATGGGAATGACACCTGTGTGCCGTATAGCACCTTCTGTAAAAATTGCGATATCAGTGGTGCCTCCGCCAATGTCCACGAGACAAACACCGAGCTCTTTCTCATCATCTGTAAGAACACTATAGGCCGAGGCCAATTGCTCTAAAATAATTTCGTCAGTTTCTAGGCCGCAGCGCTTTATGCATTTCTCAATATTCTGCACTGCGTTAATCGCGCAGGTGACCAAGTGTACTTTCGCCTCAAGACGAACACCGGACATGCCCAGCGGCTCCTTAACACCTTCCTGCGAATCGATGATGTATTCCTGCGGCAATATGTGCAGAACTTTCTGGTCAGCAGGGATAGCAACTGCTTGCGCCGCATCGATAACGCGCTCGATATCGGCCTTCATGACCTCACCATCTCGAATCGCTACGATTCCATGAGAGTTCATGCTTCTGATATGACTACCGGCAATCCCAGCATAGACTGAATGAATCTGGCACCCCGCCATTAGCTCAGCTTCTTCGATTGCACGCTGAATGGATTCAACGGTCGATTCGATATTGACTACAGTGCCTTTCTTAAGTCCGCGAGAACGATGGCTACCAATACCCATGATATCCAGACCGCCGTCCGCATTGATATCCCCAACTATAGCCACGACCTTAGAAGTACCTATATCCAATCCAACAATCATGTTTTCGCTTGCTGATTCATTCATCGCTCGAATTCTCCAGACAAGGGGCATCAAAAAGGCTTAAAAATATTTGGTGGAACTGAATCACCGAACTGCCACTCCTGTAAAATTTGACTCGGTATCACGTACCGCTATTCCGTTTGAGTATCTCAAATCAATAGATAGAAATTGGGATGATTCCTCAAATGGCTGGATCAAATAAAAATCGATAAAGCGCTGCGTCTTCTCAAATACATCATCTCTGCCAGCCGCAACCTGCATTTGTTCATTTAGTAAGTACTCCCAACTACCACGTTTGCTTAGGCTCAATCCGGAGAGGCGCAAACCTGCTGGAAATAAAATTTGATTGAGCTCCTGGTACTGCAACATCACTGTCTCTTGAGAGTCTTCTGGACCAGTGAGCAGAGGCAGGGAGCTTAACTCTAGCAGTCTCTCAGGCTGAAAAATCTCGCCGTATTGATTTAGCAATTGCTCATTACCCCATCGTGCTATAGCTACTTGCTCTGTCAGATTCAGTGATAACGTGCCCGGCCAGATTCGCGTCACCGACGCCTGTAGAATCCACGGATGAAGTTCTAGCTCTTGCTTCGCCTCGACAACATCGAAATCGAAGAAGCCATTTCCCATAAACGGAGCTAACACCCTGCCAACCTCAGCCTCACTTATTCTTTGCCACTGGTTCTCGATTCTAACTTTGCTGACTGGGCGATTTAAAAACCCAGAAATATCTGCTCTGTTTTGAACCATCACCAAAGCAGCACAAACTAATACCGCAGCAAACATGTAGAGCCCTCGATTGCCTGAAGACTTCGGCTTAAGCGGCTGGTTTCCCGAGCTGAGAATTGCGGCGCGTTGAATGTATGCCGCTTCCAGTTCTAATCGCTCTATTTGTAGTTGCCATCTTTTTAGTTCGCCGCTTGCTCTAGTTCTATTATTGTTAATAATAAATTGCCAAAATTGATTCCAGCCTGCTTCGCTGCAATCGGCACAAAACTATGGGCAGTCATGCCTGGAATCGTATTAAGCTCCAGCAGGTAGAATGCGCCGTCTTGATCTTGCATTACATCAACTCTTGCTAAGCCCTCACATCCGAGACTTGTATAGGCAGCGCGGGCTAGCTCATTTAGCTCGATCTGCTCCTCGCCGCTCAATAGAGCAGGGCAGATAATTTCTGTCCCTTCATCGATGTACTTTGCATCGAAGTCATAAAATTCTCTCGATGTGCGTACCTGAGCCGTGGGTAGCAATTGATCCCCAATCACACCTACTGTAAATTCTTTGCCGACCACACACTTCTCTGCCATTACTTCCGAATCGAACTCACTGGCCAACTCGAATTGTTTTTGCAGACTTGCTGCGTCCTTCACTATCGCTATGCCTAGGCTAGATCCGCCATTCACTGGCTTCACAACCGCCACTTCAAAATCATCTATCAAAGCCTGCCAATCTGTTGCTTCATTCAACTTCACGTAATCGGCGGCATTCAATCCCATGCGCTGCCAAATCAACTTGCTCTTCACCTTATCCATGGCGAGGGCCGAGGCCAGTACACCGCTCCCGCTATAGGGAATCTTCAAAAATTCTAGAAGCCCCTGAATCGTGCCATCTTCCCCGCCCTGCCCATGCAACATGATGAGCGCTAGATCTGGCTTCAAGTTTTCCAGGTCTGCGACAACCGTATCGCCCACATCTAGAACACTTACGTTTACGCCTATTTCCAGCAATTCCTGATAGACCGCTTCGCCACTGAGCAGGGATATTTCACGCTCTGAGGAACTCCCGCCTTTCAGTACGACAACGTGTCCACAATTTTCTATGATTTTCTCTTTATTTATCGTTCTCATTTCTCTATTTCTTGACCGCTAAATACAAAAATCTTCTATAAAAATCAATTAATTATGCTTTAAAACCCAATTTGGCCAATTGTTTGGCCAAAGAACCGACACTTCCCGCTCCCTGAGTCAAAATGATGTCCCCAGGGCGGACTAAATCACTTAGAATTTCTTGCACCTCTGACTCTTCTTTCACGTATACAGGATCGACTTTCCCGCGCAATCTAATGCTTCGACAGAGGCTTCTTGAGTCCGCGCTGGCGATCTTTTTCTCACCTGCGGAGTACACCTCTAGCAGCAGCAAAACATCCGCCTCGCCTAACACTTCGACAAAGTCCTCATAGAGGTCCTTGGTGCGACTGTAGCGATGTGGCTGATAGACCATGACTAATCGATTATCTGGCCATCCATCACGCAGAGCTCGCAGGGTAGCGGCAACTTCGGTAGGGTGATGTCCATAGTCATCGATAAGCATGACCGTCCCACCCTCTACGGCAAATTCACCCTGCACATCGAAACGACGACCAACTCCAGAGAAGTTTTCTATGCCACTTTGGATATCATTGGCCGCAATACCCTCGTCTGTAGCGATGGCAATTGCAGCCGTAGCATTCAACGCATTGTGACGACCAGGCATATTGAATGTAATTTTCAGCTTGTCTTTTGCTTCCTTGCGCACCACTTCGAATTGAGTAACTTGTTGTTCCTGACTCAAATTAATGATTCTAAAATCTGCATCCTCAGCGAAGCCATAGGTGATTTTAGGCCTCGATATGCGCGGTAGCAGTTCGCGCACAACCGGATCATCTATGCACAACACCGCCAACCCATAGAAAGGGAGATTGTGCAAAAAGTCGATGAAGTATTTCTTTAGATTCTCGAAGTCACCTCCGTAAGTACTCATGTGATCAGCTTCGATGTTCGTCACAACCGCGACCATAGGTTGTAGATGCATGAACGAGGCGTCGCTCTCATCAGCCTCCGCCACTAAGTATCTACTCTCTCCCAATCGAGCGTTAGTTCCAGCGCTATTCAGCAGCCCCCCAATAACGAATGTCGGGTCGAAGCCCGCCTGCGCCAATACAGAGGCTACGATACTTGTAGTCGTGGTCTTCCCATGGGTGCCCGCGATAGCGATCGAGTGACGGTAGCGCATCAACTCAGCCAGCATCTCTGCACGAGCGATCAATGGCTTAGATTCATTGATTGCCGCTTTGATTTCCGGATTACTCTCGTCGATAGCGCTGGAGTAAACAACTACATCGGCATTCTTAACATTCGCCGCGTCATGGCCAAAAAATATCTCCGCGCCTATGGATTCTAGGCGCACGGTATTCGGTGACTCCCTGAGATCTGAACCGCTGATTTTATAGCCCTGATTTAGTAATACTTCGGCCACACCACACATGCCGGCGCCACCGATACCAACAAAATGAAGTCTATTGATGCGCCTCATCTCAGGAATAATATGTCGATTGGCTGCGCTATGCATGGGCTAACTCCAAACATCGGCGCGCTATAATTTCACCCGCGTCGCAAATTGCTATGGATTTTGAGATGTCGCTCATCTGCTGTAATTTGCCGCGGTTTTCATGCAAGTCCAATACCAGAGCTTTTAGCGAAGTAGCAGTCAATCCATTTTGCTCCAAAAGAAATGCGGCACCGGCCTGGACTAGCCAATTTGCGTTGTGTGTTTGCTGCTGATCACTGTGGTGTGGGTACGGAATCAATATCGAAGGCAGACCAACCGCGGCAATCTCACTTACAGTGCTCGCGCCGGAACGACAAATCACTAAATCGGCCCAACTATAAGCCTCTGCCATGTCACTGATGAATGCTGCGATAGTTATATCATCCTTTGAGTCTAGACCTTTATTCGCATAGGCAGCCTGAGCTCTTTCTAATGTTCTCTCGCCCGTTTGATGGCGCACACTCGGGCGTATTTCTTTTGGAAAACCCGCTAACAAAGCTGGAATCACTTCGTTAATAGCCAATGCTCCCTGGCTACCACCGAGCACAAGTATTCGCAATCGCTGAGATGATTCTCTAATGCTTCGTGGTCGAGTCGCAAGAGCCGCAATTTCTTTACGTAGCGGGTTTCCGGTATGAATTATTTTCGCATTCTTAGAAAACGTATTAGGGAAGGCTTCGAATACCTGATTCGCCATCTTTGCCAAGAGTTTATTGGTAAAACCCGGCACGGCATTCTGCTCATGAATCACTAGTTTCCTGCCCGTTAATTTGGCCGCCAGACCTCCCGGGCCTGAAACGAACCCTCCCATCCCCAGCACACAATCTGGCTGAACCTCTGAAAGTATTCGCATTGATTGAATTAGCGCCTGCGCTAGCATGAAAGGTGCAGCTATTAGCCTTGCTATCCCCTTGCCTTTGAGGCCCTTCGCAGAAACGGCATGAGCAGCCCGATGCGCTGGCCCTATCAGACTTCGTTATCACCTCCCACGCCAAATCCCAGATCGAAGTCCAGCCAATATTGGAAGACGTGACGCTGTGGCGAAACATTGAGGTAAAGAGCGGCGACAACCTATCCGCAATATTCAGCAAGGTAGGCCTGTCAGATCAGGATCTATTCCGCGTCCTTAATAGTAGCGACGAAGCCAAGGTATTGAATCAGGTATATCCTGGTTACCAATTGGACTTTCTCATTCCTGTCAATGTTGATGGTGATGGCGAACTCGAGCAGCTACGTCTATTAAAGTCTCCGCTGGAAGGTTTCCTATTCACACTCAACAACAATAACTACGACGTTGAGTCGATCCTAAATTTTCCGCAGCTAAGACCTACCTTTAAGGTAGGCACGATCGCAGACAGTCTATTCATGGCTGGGCAGCGCGAACAGATTCCAGCCGTAACGATTATGGAGATGGCGAATATCTTCGGCGGAGTTATCGACTTCATACTCGATCCGCGAGCAGGTGATGATTTCAGCATTCTCTACGACGAAAAATATCTTGATGGCGAATTCATTGGGCACGGCGACATACTCGCAACGCAGTATACGAACCAAGGCAAAACTTTTACGGCGGTTCGCTATATAGATGAAGAAGGTGAGGCCGGTTACTACAACGCCGAAGGCGAGAGCATGCGCAAGGCATTCTTGCGAAGTCCTCTCGATGTTTTTCGCATCAGTTCAAATTTCAATCCTAGCCGTCGTCATCCGATTCTCAACACGATACGCGCACACAAGGGAACAGACTATGCGGCGCCACGTGGCACGCCGATTCGTGCAACTAGCGACGGCCAGGTTACTCGCGCATCACGCAACGGCTCATTCGGCAATCTGGTCATCGTTAAACACGCGGGCGGTTTCGAAACAAAATATGCGCATCTCTCAAAATACGCGAACGGCGTGAAGAAAGGTAAGCGAGTCAGACAGGGTGATATTATCGGTTACGTCGGCACAACTGGCAGCGCAACCGGACCACATCTTCACTACGAATTCTTAATGGGCGGCGTACACCAAAACCCTCGTACTATTATCGACAAGCTTCCTAAAGCAAAGTCTATAGATCCCGCCGAGATGGATAGCTTTCATACGCAGACCGTCGATCTACTAAAACGTTTTTCAGATATGAACAGCACGACCTTCATTACACTGAATCAACCTAGCGCTGACTAAAATAGGCACGCACTTGGCCAACCTTGATTACTATATTGGCCTGATGTCAGGCACCAGCATCGACGGTGTCGATTGCGTTCTTGTGCAGTTCATTGGTGACCAACCTAAGCTGATAGCCTCCCACTCTGAGCCTATAGAATCAGGCCTTAGAGAAGATATCCTACGATTATGTAGCGGCAAGAATATCGACCTTGAGCTGTATGGCAATACCGACGTAGCCATAGGTCAGCTGTTCGCTCGAGCAGCTATAACATTACTCGCAAATGAAGAAATCGAAAGAACTGCTATCCGCGCGATAGGCAGCCATGGCCAGACTGTTTTTCATCACCCGCAGGGCGATACCCGCTTCACATTACAGATCGGCGATCCGAATAGTATTGCGCAACT
>CASQMQ010000038.1 GCA_949430125.1 uncultured Pseudomonadales bacterium | reverse complement strand
TCATTACGGCTGCTAAGTAAATCAGTACACGAACCACTAACAGTCCTTAAATTTTTAGGAGTTGGCTTATTCTACCTAGAACCGTGAATCAAGCTGTCACCATGCTCACACTTTCGCCACAAATTAGCAAAGCTAGGACTGCGGCAGTCCTTGGGTGATGGGTGTTGTTTCAGGACCTAGGGGCTTGAAGGTCGCAAGCAGCTGCGGCAGCAACGTGAGCGAGCCAACTAGCGCTACCAACATGGCGAGGCTGGTCAGCAGACCGAACACAATGGTGGGAATGAAATTGGACACCGCAAGAATCGAGAACCCTGCCACGATGGTCATGGACGTGAAGTACATCGCTCGACCGATGCTGTTATGGCAGAAGTACATGGTGTCGCGGTAATTTCCAATGCGGGGAAACTCACGCTTGAAGCGGTGCATGTAATGGATCGTATTGTCGACACCGATGCCAACTGATATCGATGCAATTGTAATTGTCATAATATCTAGAGGTATACCAACCCAACCCATTATACCCAAGACGAAGGCAGCGGCGATCGCGTTAGGGATAATGCAGATCAGCGCGATCATGAAAGATCTAAACAAGACCAGAAACATCAGCATGATCGCCAGCATTACCACGCCTAGCGTTAGTATCTGCGATTGAAAAAGGCTCTGCAGCACATTGTTGTACATGACAAGTATGCCAGTCAGCTGAACGTCTTCATCAGCAAAACCAAAGTCTGACTCTATGCCCGCTTCGATGCGCTGCAATAATTCATTACGATTTAAGTTTTCCGCGGATTCAATTACTCGTACATTAAATCGAATCTGGTTATCGTCGATCGATATGAACGGATTCAGCACAGTCTGCTTTAACGTTTCCGGAATGCGGTTATAGAGCACAGCCCATAGCAATCCATCTATGGGCTGATCATCGTTCAGTTGTTCGGCGAGTTCTATAACTGCCCCGAATGAAAGCACCTTGCCGGTCTGCGGATCGTTGTCCAGGTATTGATGAATGGCCTTAACCTGCTCCATCTTCGGCGCAGTAAACCAGTAAGCGTCTTCGTTGCTGTCGCCGCTATCTCCAAATCCGAAGCCGTCGTCAAAGCCTCCATCGAAATCATCTTCTGCCGCGGGCAGATTAACGACGACATCAAAGGACAGAGTGCCGCCCAGCTTCTCATCGAACAGCGACATGCCTTGATAAATTTCAGTGCTCTCGCGGAAATAGTCGATGAAACTATTTTCAACCCGAATTTGTGAGAGTCCGATCCCGCTAATGAGTGCTACGCCGAGATAAATATATAAAATCTTGTTATCTAGTTTCGCGGTAGCGTCGGCTAAGGCTGATGTCAGATTAAGGCGCAAGTTCGACGAGTGCTTAGATTCATCTTTCTTAATAATGCTAAGAATCGCCGGAAACAGTGTGAACGCAACGAGCAGAGCCGTTGCCACTCCCATCATCATCATCCAACCAAAAGTAATAATAGGAAGAATGCCACTGACTATCAGCGAGCCAAACGCTACCGCTGTAGTAAGTGCCGTGTACAGACAGGGTCTGAACATGCTCAGCACCGAATGACGCAGCAGCTTGTCGTGGTCAGTATAGTGCCGGGTTGCTCTCAACTCACGATAGCGAACTGTAAGATGCACAGTAAGCGAGATAGTGATGATCAGCAGCAGTGAAATAAAGTTGGAAGACACGACCGTTACGCGCCAGTCCATTAGACCCAACACTCCAACCATGATGACACCAGCCACGGCACAGCAAGCTAGAGGCAAAACCACCCAACGCACTTTTCGGAAAATGAGGCCAAGCGCAAAAATAATGAGAAGTACTACTGCGAAGCTGAAGCTACTTAAGTCTCCCTGCACGAAGGTAACGAGGTCGTCGGCAATCATCGGCGCTCCGCCGAGATAGATCTGCGCATCCTCACGGTAGCGCTCGAGTGTTGCACGCACCACACTTATAATTTCGTGCTGACGATCTGCCGCTAGTACACTGTGTATCGCGTAATCCGATTCTATCTGCGCTAATTCACTGACTTCATCAGCAGAGAGCTCTTCGCCTCGCGCCTTGCTGCGTAGTTCGGTTCGTCGACCTATCAAATCACGCGCTGTCTCATCGATTGCAAAGCTAACCAACATACCCGCCGTTTTTCCGTCAGGGCTGATGACCGCATTTCTGAAAACTGGGCTGTTAGTAACTTCTTCACGTGCCGAGACCAGATCAATATCTTGATCCGATAGTGTCAGATAGTCTTCCGAGATTCCGGTGAGAGGCGTGTCTTCAAAAATCGGCACATTGAGAATGCTGTCCACCGATTCAACACGGTTAATGGCGAGCAATTCGTCACGCAGTTCGCCGAGTTTGTTTAGCTCTTCCCGACTGAACAAGTCGCCTGTAGGCGTATAGGCAATCGTGACCGCTTCTCGAATGCCGTAGCGAACATTTATCTCTCGCGAGAATTCGAGATCTGGATCGTCTTCTAATAACAGTGAATCTGCCGACGCATCGAGTCGAAAATTCTGTGTCTGCCAACCGAAGAATCCGACTAACAACAGCAGAATAGCGATTACCAGATAGGGTTTCGTGAATACCAATGAGCTATAGAATCGAGTTACAGGTGAAGACATACGGGGATTGGACTACCTTAGAATTGATCAAGAACTGAATCTAACTCATACGCGGTTCGACCAATTTTTGCGATTTGATTACCTCTAACCAAGATGGCCTCAATAGAATGGAGTGCGGTTCCACCGCTCCATTCTATTGAGATGCCGCTGAGAGTCTAAAGTTCCGCCTGATCCAGTTCTTGGCGTCTGGCTCCGGCCATAATGCCGTGGAAGGCATAATTTCCCTCGTGACAGGCATACTCGTACATATGCTCCCCGGGAAGCTTGCGGTTCATTGCAATCTCACCAGTCCAGGGTTGTCGATAGCTAAGCGGGTCTTCCAGAGTGAATGCGTATTTTATCTTACCTTCATTCTGCAGGCTGAAACGCTCTGTGATCACCAACTGACCGGAGCTGCCTCTAAAGGACTGCTGTGAATGGAAATTCTGCGTCTTTACTACGAGAGTGTCGCCCTCCCAATAACCTACCGAGTCACCCATCCATTTCTCGAATTTGGTTGAGTGATGATTCTTGCCTATTGGAATGATTCGCGCGTCGTGAACCATTTCGACAAGGATCATTACGTGATCTTGGGTCTGCACAATCTGATAGTTGCTGTTGTAGAGAATCGGTAGCATTGGTGGGCCTGATCCGGACCCGAAGGTAAGCAGGCAACGCTCACCCAGAGGGCGAAGTTCATGAGCATCAAAGGGCTCAACCCCGGGTCGAGCTCGCCACTGAGCACGCAGCCCGTTCTGCGGGCGATCACCTTCCAGATAGGGTATTTGACCATTGGGTGGATCTACGATAATTGACGTGCGGTACTGCCCATCTAACTGGATAGCATCTGAGCGAGGATCCCACCAGAAACTATTGTATCCAAGGTCTGCGTTGCCGTCGGTAGGAGGCGCACGTTCTGGGTCAGCTGCTTGCGAGGAAATATCATAGCGATCGCGCCAGCCCTGCTCTACATCGGACGCCTCTGCTTCAGTTAGAAAACCCTTCTCGCCTAATTCTTCAGGGCGAATCAGAGGGGTTTGCGAGGAATTAGTCCAATAGCCTTGGAGGTCGGGTTTTCCATCGTTGGTTCGCGGCATCTCCCAGTCTTGGGCTGCAACAGGCCCCATGAATAGAGAAACTAGAGTCAAGCCAATTAGGGAACGGCAATGAATCTTCATTATGTTGTGCCTCATTGTTAGGTTTCAGGATCTTTTTTCGAGCATAGCGCCAATGCGCAATTGCCACAATAACAGGTCGATAAACTGCCCGAGATCACGATAATTGACCACTTACACTGTATTAATCCACGGGCGAGTATTATTTATAAGATTCTGAAATTCGCCTTAAATCTTATAACTATTTGTTCTATATACGTTATTTACCATGGAAAAACCTAAGTCTAGCTGCAACTTTCTGTGACATGGTGTCGCACCCTGTAGGATTGGAAATGGAATGTTGTTACTATTATCACCAGCTTGAGTAGTGGATAGAGGAGTTGATAAAGATCAATACTCCACTTAATCCGCCCGATACAATGACTCAACACACGATTTAAGCGACAACTGGTCTAGTCGACTAGTTACTATTAAGGAGTTGTCATGTTACGTAAACTTTTCATAATTAGCGGCCTGCTAATCGCCTCTTCCGCGGCTCTGGCCGATGAATGGTTGCGCTCTATTCCAGATTTTGAACTCACTGATCATCTGGGTGCGATACACACGCTAGACACCTACGCAGACAATGAATACGTCGTGCTCTACGTGCAAGGCGTAGGCTGCCCAATCGCTAGAATCGCGCTGCCGAATTATCGTGAAGTGCGTGATCAGTACGCTGACAAAGGTATCGAGTTCGTCATGTTCAACGCGAACATTCAGGACAACCTCCCGCGCATCGCCAAAGAAGCTGGTGAGTTCGGTATAGACTTTCCAATCATTAAAGATGAAGGCCAGTTTCTCGCGAAGGCACTAGGCGTCGAGCGTACTGCTGAAGTATTTATCGTCAACCCACGAACAAAAGAAGTTCTGTATCGCGGCCCAATCAATGACCAACTGGGTTACGAAACACAGCGCAACAATGCCGACGAGCATTTCCTCAAGGACGCGCTGAACACTGTTCTTGCTGGCGGCACTGTGAATATGGATGACATACCAGACTCGAAGGGTTGTTTGGTTGCTATCTTCGATACCTAGTTAAAAAGCCCTAAAAAACGATAAAAAAGGGACACAATGTGTCCCTTTTTTTCGCCCGCGGCTTGTCACGGACTGCACGGCTTCATGTACTTATTTAATTAAAAACCACGTTGCGAATAATCGCGATCATGTCAGTTATCCCCTGACGAAAATCTGCTTCGGGGACACTCTCGTCATTACCATGTACACCGGTAGGTTCGCCAGCACGAGTAATAATAGGATTAAAGCCATAGCTCACGATACCCAGGTCGCGGGTGAAATGGCTGTCGGTAAAACCAGTACTTACCGAAGGCAAGACTCTAGAGCCTGGATACAATTCGCGGGTTACATTTTCAATCGCCGTAAATAACCTTGAACTCGTTGAAGACACTGCCGGCGTGAACGCCATGATCACCTCAACTTCGACGCCCGATGGCGCGACCAACTCGGTAAGATCGGCAATGAACTCTTCTGCAGGTCTATCCGGAAGCATGCGGCAGTCCAATTCGGCCCAAGCCTCTGGTGGCACCACATTAATCTTGTTAGATCCGCTCATGCGCGTTATCGAACAGGTATCTCTAGTCAATGCATGATGGCCGGGTCGATATTCCTGAAATGCAGGAAGAAACTCTGGGTCCTGAATTGCAGCGCTTATGTTCGCATAAGCTGCAGCCCACTCATCATCCAGCGACAGAGCTATGCCTGCGAAATAGGTATCTACGGGGTCTATGATACGAGCAGGAAACGGGTTTGCGCGAAGCGCAGTTAACGCATCAACGATACGCGTTACCGAACTGGTAGTTCTGGGCGAGGAGCCATGACCGGGCACATCCACTGCCTTTAATCGTAGCCACACTGGAACTTTCTGCGTCACTTCGACACCGAAAATTATCTCATCCATATTACGGCTGCCGGATCCACCTTCGTTGATCAATAGGCCTACCCCATCGAAAATCTCTAGTCGATTCTCGATTAACCAGCCCACTCCAAAGGCACCGCCTGCTTCTTCGTCAGCACTGGCTAGGAAGACCACGTCTCTATTCAATGCACGCCCGCTGCGATGCAGCGTTAGAAATGCGGCGAGTTGTGAAATGCCCGTGCCCTTCATGTCTCTCGCGCCGCGACCCAAAATATAGCCATCGCGAATTTCGCCGGAGAGAGGATCAATAGTCCAGTATTCTGAATCTGCCGGTACCACATCCGTGTGCTGCAACATCATCAAGCCGGGCTGGTCGCCTCCCTCAAGTCTTGCCCAAATATTTCCACGGCCGGGAGCACTTTCCGCCGTCTCATATTCGATACCTTCCGCCTCGAATATCGCGGCATAGAAATCAACAGCACGGGATTCGTTGCCGGGAGGATTGATAGTATCGATCTGAATCAATTCCTGAAGCCAGACGACGGATTCATCTTCGATGGTTTGCGCAAGTGAATGGCTAGTAATTAGGAAACAAATGATCAGCAGTAAACTATTTTTCGTTTTCAAGCGAAGACTCCCTGAGTAGTAGTGCTCTAAAAATACAGCATCTCTCTCACAGTGGATAGTGGCGCAGCCATGTACTTAAGGGAAAGAATGGAAAATCCAGCACGGGGCTGTTATTCACTAATTTGGTTCTAGGCAGGCACAGGATTAGCGCACGCAGAAAGACGGAGTCCTATTATATTGTCAGTTTTAAGTGCAGGAGTTATTCAACAAACGCGCGCTCGATAACATAGTGCGCCTTAATTCCCTGGCGCGACTCCTCGAAACACCAGCCGTCTAGAATCTCGCATGTGTCCTTCAACATGCTCGGGCTACCACAAATCATAAATCTGTCGTGCTCGGGATCCGCTTGTGGCAGGCCGATGTCCGTGAACAATTTCCCAGTAGACATAGCATCAGTCAGGCGGCCCTGCGTTGCATAGTCTTCACGTGTGACGCTGGGATAGTAGATGAGTTTTTCTCTTACTTCTTCGCCGAAGAATTCATTGTTCGGCAAGTCGTGTTGGATGAATTGCTGATAGGCCAATTCCGATGCGTAACGCACACCGTGAGTCACGATCACGTTGTCGAACTTTTCGTAGGTTTCTGGATCTTGAATGATGCTAATAAAAGGCGCTAGACCGGTGCCGGTGCTAATCAAATATAGGTTTCTACCTTCGAGTAGGTGATCGACGACCAGCGTGCCAGTAGGTTTACTACTCACGAATACTTCATCGCCCACCTGAATGTTTTGCAGACGAGACGTCAGCGCTCCGTCAGCAACTTTGATGCTTAGAAATTCCAACTCCTCATCGTAGTTCGGACTGGCGATGCTATAGGCACGCATCAATGGCTTGCCTTCGACTTCTATACCTAGCATCAAGAAGTGGCCGTTCTCAAATTTCAGCGAGCGATCTCGTGTTGTCTTGAAGCTAAACAGAGAATCGTTCCAATGATGGACGCCCGTAACGCTTTGGGTAGATAGGTTTGCCACTGCTCACTCCTGATACTTAGATGACCCGGTTTGATGTTAAAGGGGCCAATAACATATTGCGCGCAGTGTACGACTTCTCTACTATATCTGTAAAATTGATTGATGCGCATATTCTTTATCTATTTTATAGATATAGCCTGAGGATCCATGCGATTTACACTAAAACAGCTCCAAGTATTCCTCGCCGTAGCCAGCCATGAGAACGTCAGCCTAGCTGCTGACCAGCTGGCTATGTCGCAATCGGCGGCCAGTACCGCACTTAAGGAGCTGGAGCACCGTTTTGGCTTACGCCTGTTTGATAGAATAGGCAAACGTCTACAGCTGAACGAACAAGGCATAGCCCTGCGCTCAAAGGCTGCAGCGCTTATAGCGGGAGCCTTTGAGCTTGAGAACTCTTTAATCGGCGCCAGCGACATCGGCGAGCTAAAGGTAGGAGCGACGCTGACCATTGGAAACTACCTAGCGATCGGAATCATGGCGGCGTTCATGAAGGAGCACCCAGCGGCCAAGGTAAACCTAAATGTGGAGAACACAGCCTCCATTGCTGCCAAAGTCAGAAATTTCGAATTGGACATTGGCTTGATTGAAGGCGAGCTACAAGAAGCCGACCTAGATGTAAGCTATTGGCGCGAAGATGAACTCGCTCTGTTCTGTGCTCCTAATCATCCGCTAGCCTCACACCGCGAACTTCAGGACGAGGACCTGTTGTCAGCTGACTGGATAATACGTGAGCAGGGATCGGGAACACGTCAAGCATTCGATCGAGCTATGACTGGAATCCTCTCCAATCTGAAATTGAGGTTGGAGTTACAGCACACAGAGGGTATAAAGCGTGCAGTCGAAGCAGGGCTGGGCATAGGATGCCTGTCGAAGATAACACTAGAAGAAGCATTCAAACGCGGTTCACTAGTACCACTTGCCTGTCCTCATAGAAACTGGACCAGGAAGTTTTATTTTATTCTGCATCGACAGAAGTTTCTCAGTCACGGCGTGAAAAGCTGGATAGAACACTGCAAGAGCACTTAGGATTCATTACAGGCATGTCAATCGTGGTAAGCAATAAAAGTATGAAGTCGTTATCGAAGCGCGTTGCTGATTTTACAATTAACAACCGCAAGCTGTTAACAGTAATGTCCGCGGTTATAAGTTTATTGTTAGCCACGGGTATTATTCGCACCAGCTTCGACACCTCGTTAGAGGCGCTGCTCACCGAAAGCGATCCGTATCTCGAAGAACTATTATTGATGGATGAGGAATTTCCTTCGCCATTGGAAGTGCGGTTCGCGTTCGTGACAGATGAATCAAGCACGGTTTTCAATAGTGAACTACTCGCAGCAATCGATGATCTTAGAGATAGCTACTCTGTTATCCCTTTTGCCGATCGGCTAACTACAATTCTCGACTACGTTTCACCCGAGACGCAGAGCAAACTTTTCATAAAAACCCTGCGTTCTTATTCCGAAGAAGAACTCAGTGAGGTTGCCGATGCAGCATTGGCCGACAGACTACTCACAGCCAATCTTCTCTCCGATGATGCAGCACTTACCTTTGCGATAATCACAATGGATTCGACAGGCATCTCTGCCGATGATCGTCTGGACATCGCCACTGCCGCGCTAGTACTTCGCGACGAGATTCGCAATCGCCACCCTGACGTACAAATTCTCGCTAACAGCGAGGTGATGCTGGAGCAGTCGAGCCAGCAGGCCATG
>CASQMQ010000037.1 GCA_949430125.1 uncultured Pseudomonadales bacterium | reverse complement strand
AAAGGTTATGATGTTGAGATCGCGGAAGACGGTGCCTTAGGTCTTACTGCCATGAAATCATATAGGCCTGACCTTGTATTGATGGACATGGGCTTACCTGTTATGGATGGCTGGACTGCAACCACCAATGCAAAAAATGATCCGGAAATATCTGATATACCGATAATTGCTTTGACAGCTCATGCCCTAGAAGCTGATAGAGTCAGGGCGATGGAGGCGGGTGCTGATGACTTTGATACAAAACCAGTCGATTTGGCTAGGCTGCTCGGGAAAATAGAGGCCTTGACGTAGAAATAATATGGACGCCTTGTGACGGCAGACGTCCGGTCCGCTATTTTTCTAATAGCATAAGGCTCTCAGCCTTATTTTTCGCTATACATACCCATAAATTTTGGCTGGCGCTCGCCAGTAAGCTGCTTTTTGCTATATAGCTCTACATGGGTCTTCTCTGTCGAACCGGCTTGAGTCTTAAGCAGAACTGATAGCTCTTACATCGCCATTAGCGCCTCCTAGATCAACCCAGTAACCGCTTAGTTCACACCCACCCCCTGTTTCCTAGCAACCGCCCAGCCAGCACCCCACCCTAGGGGCACACCCCGATAAGTCAGAATGGTTTCATCTAACCCGTATACATACTATTCTAGACGAAAGGTTAGGTATTTCATGGTGTTGTTAAGGAGTAGAAAAATTTTTGAGCTAAGACTTTTAATTATGTTACGCGTAGTTGTTATGGTATCGGTATTATTTATGGGGCAGCTTGCATCTAGCCAAACCCCTGACTTGACCGATTATGAAACCCGCGCTTTTGTTGGCAGTGCCGGCATAGAACGCAAATACCTATTACGACTGCCAGTGGGATTCCTGGCGGGAGACTGTGCAAATGTGGTTTTCGATTTCCATGGAGCGACTGGCACAGCAGAAGGAGAGTTTCGCTACAGCAACTTCCCCCTTATTGCTGATCGCGAAGGGTTTGTTCTCGTACATCCGGATGCTAACAAACATTATGTGGATCAGGATCATCCATTGGCCACCTATTGGAACAGCGCATGGGAGGCTGTAAAACGCGAGCGCGACTATGATGTGAATTTCATTCTGGAGTTAGTCGCATCGCTGCAAGACGAATTCTGTACGCAGCAATTTTACGCCACAGGCATGTCCGCTGGTGGCGATATAAGCTCAGCACTAGCCTGTCTTGCTGACACGCCCTTCGCCGCATTCGCCCCGGTGTCCTATCGCTATTACTACACGGAGGAATGTGCCGATGCTGGCCCTCGCCCTATGCTCTCTTTCCAGGGTGATGCGGATAGGATCGTACCCATCGAAGGATCAGGCACTCCGTGGTTCGATCCACCTATGCAGGAGATCATGGCGCGCTGGGCACGTCACAATGGCTGTGCTTCTGAACCTACTCAAAGCAGGGTTAGTACTGAAGTCCTGCACTACACGTGGTCAGGCTGCACCGCCGCCACCGAATGGTATCTCATTGAAGGAGGCGGCCACACGTGGCCTGGCGGACCAATTTCGCGGCCGGGAAGTCACGTCACTCAGGACATCTCTGCTAGTGAACTCATCTGGACGTTCTTCCAGCGTTATCCCTAAGTTTGGGAATCCATGCCAGTAGATATTTCTATTCGCAAGCCACCGATCGAACCACTGCACTGTGATTTACTGCGTCAGGCAGGCGTGTCTGTGAATGTTCTGCGCCTAGATAAGTGCCATCCGCAGCTAGCGGGCAATAAATGGTACAAGCTAAAATACAATCTTCTCGAATTCCAGCAACAGCCAGACTTTCCCATTCTGAGTTTCGGTGGGGCCTATTCTAATCACCTTTACGCGTTAGCGGCGGCGGGCAAGCTATTGGGGATGCGAACTATTGGCGTCGTGCGAGGAGAAATGCCCGAGCCATTGAACCCGGTTCTCGCATTCGCCAGAGAGCAGGGGATGACATTGCTGCCGGTAAGCCGGGGTGACTATCGGCGTAAGCAGGAACCCGGTTTCCTAGAAGGATTACGTGCTAGGTTCGGAGACTTTCACCTACTGCCCGAGGGAGGCAGCAACTCCCTGGCCATCAAAGGCTGTGAAGAGATTGCATCGTTATTGAAGTGGCACAAAGCAGGTTCAAAGCAGCTAGTAGCTCTATGTTGTGGCACCGGCACTACGATGGCGGGCCTGATAAAGGGCTTGTCTAAAATTGAGAGTGAAAGTGCTCCCGAAGTGTTGGGAATCAGTGTTTTGAAGGGTGATGGTTATCTGCAGGCCGAAATTTTGGGTCAATTGCACGCAAGTGGCTGCATCGATCCCATTGTTTGGCGCGTCGATGACGCTCACCACTGTGGTGGTTATGCGCGTAGCAACTCTGTCTTGCAGTCATTTCTGGATGAGTTCGCTGGATTCTCCAATTTGCCGCTCGAGCCGGTCTACACCGGCAAGCTGTTCTACGCTCTTTTTGATTTGATTGAGAAGGGCGTAATCTCGGCGGGGACTGAAGTAGTGGCGATACATAGCGGTGGAATTCACAGCTAAATTTAATAAAAACAATAAGATATAATATTATTTAATGTATGATTACAGTATCGAAAGCCTCTACAGCCCGAGTTGCAGATAGCAATGTGTTGGGCTAGTCGCTAAAATATAAGGGTCTCGGGCCATGTTGTAACGCTTCGCGCCGAATCTAACTGAGGAGAGAACTAGTTGAGAAGTGCTAGTAGCTGCTAACTAATCATGTCCATATCAACTTCAATCAAGCAGATCTCAATTAGGAACGGTTTCGGCCGGCTTCTCGCTACGCTGGTCCTGCTTTGGCTGGTTCCACTATATGGGCAGCAGGCCTTCCTCTATCCCATACAACAGCTCGACAGCCAGCAGGCGCCGCCAACCTATGCAGAGATATCGCAGCCAATAGCGCTGGATAGTGGTCAGTTGGACGGTATTCACAGGGGTGGTTATCTGAGCCTGCAAATCTCCGACAGCAGGCAGATACAGTTACAGGTTGTGACGTTGAACCGTTATGTGAATGGCGATCGAGTGATCGGAGCTGAAGGGCGCGATGACGATCGATTCTTCTCGCTCACACTCACCCAGGGGCAGCGCAGCCTGTTCGGGCACCTGAGTAGCGATGATGAGACCTTCCAGCTATACGCGATTGCGAGTGCAGACGGCGCGCCCTATCAGGGTTGGATCTATAAGCCTGGCAATCTTGTCGGCATCGAGCAGGGTTTTCAGAATGATTACATCATTATTGATAAGCCTGGTAGTAGTGATGCGCTGCTGAGGCCTCAGCCAGAAATAATATCTATTCTCCCAATGCAGATCGATAGCGTGAGTTCGCAATCTTCGCTTGCAGACGCAGGTTTCGATATCGGCAGCTCTGAGCACGCCTGGAATCGACCCTAGTAATTTTCGCATTACTCAGAGCTTTGCCAGCGATAGCGTATTGGTCGGTAACACGATTGATGTCAGTCTCGAGTTTGAAAACATAAGTGCACAATCACATAACGATTTATATGTAGAGATTTTTTTCGTTCTCGAGAACAGCGAATTGGTTTCAGCTCCAAATGAGTGCCGCGAGCAACTGAGCCTTTCGCTTCAGAAAACTATCTACTGTGAGCTAGGAAGTTTCCTGCCTGGAGAGAAAAAGTTCTTTAGTTATGGCGTCGCAACGGATGATCGGGCAAAGCCCCTTGTTAGCAGCTCCGTGGTTATGGGTAACCTGCGAGTCGATGGAATTGTAAATGTAGTCGAAGATGTTCGAGTAGATAGCGATGGCGATGGCATTAGTGACTTTAATGAGTTGTTGCTGTCTACTGATGTGACTAACCCCAGCTCGGTGGACAACAGTAATTCTGTTATTGATGTACTAACTCTCTATACCCCGGGCGCTGCTGCGATCTATCCATATGGTGTCCAAACTCGCATTAACCAATTGATCAGCGTTGCAAATCAGATCTATGCCGACAGCGGTGTCAAGATCACACTGCGCCCGGTCTATCACGGTCTAGTTAACTACAACGATAGTGATGACATGGACACGGCTCTTAATCATCTTATTGAGAAGACAGATAGCGCGTTCAGCGCAGTAGATAGTCTGCGAGATACCTATGGTGCCGATCTGGTTATGTTGTTTCGGCCAACGCAAGTTGGTGAAGGGCGTTGTGGGTTGGCACCGGTAGGTGGATTTAGGACTAATGGGGACTTTAGTAGTGTGGCAGAGCGAAATACTGCCTATTCGCATATAGCGGTGGATTGTCCAGTCGATCTGGTTGCTGCTCATGAACTAGGGCATAACATGGGGCTAAGCCATTCACACTTAGAAGATGGTAGTGGCGGTACCTTTAATTTTTCAACTGGCTACGGAGTCGAGGGCCAGTTCGTTACTATAATGGCGTATCCTGGGGCGTTTAATGCTGAGAAACGAGTATCACTCTTCTCCAATCCGCTTCAAGACTGTATAGGGTTTGATTGCGGTGTCGATGCCGATAATGAGTTTGGCGCGGATGCCGTGCAGTCTCTAAACCTTGTTCGGCACCAGATTGCTAATTATTTTCCTACGAGAGTGCCCGAATTACCGAAAGCCACCATCTCCACGCTTTCTGGAGAAGCGAGTACCGCAAACATTTCTATCGCGGCGAGCCAAGATGGCGGCTTATCCTTCACGCAGAAGGTTAGTACGACGGATTCGGTTAGCCTAGAAGCGGATGTAGAAATAGACGAGCAGCACATTGGTCTGCGCGGTAGCATCTATGTGCTTATTGGGCTTGAAGGCCAGGGACTTTACCAGCTGAACGAATTGGGAGAGTTGGAAGAGTGGGATAGGACGCTAGAAGGCTTGATCGCGTTCAGCGACAAGCGTGCGTTGCGAAAGCTTGAACATCTTACGATATTGGATGGTTTTCGATTCAGTCAAGCGTTCTCGAATCAGAAGCTCGCGGTGTACGTTGCGTATTGGGTAGAGAGTAGTGGCGAGCTGGTGTACATGCGAGAACCTTATTTGCTTAGCATTGAGTAAATTCTGATTTTGCTAGGTTCCTATTTATTTTTTTCTCTTTCGTGGTTTTTATTCGAAATAGCGGCAACTTTGCGACCTCAAGGATGACCGCCGAGCTTGGATGTGGTGAATTGAGTGCCATTCGCTGTGATATACTGACGCGCTAATGCAAGAGGTAAGGCAGCTTAGCTGCACTGGATATCCTCGAACCAATAGCTAAGGATTTAGCGATGGCAGAATTCAACAATATAGGGCTCGTGGGCCGTCCCGGTCATGCCGGAGTGGTCGATACGCTGCGTCGCCTGTTGGATTTTTTGAGTGGAAAAGGCCTAACTGTATTCGTAGACGATCTGACAGCTGAGCTGGTGAGCGGGCACGGACAGAAGCAATGCCAACGTGCAGAACTCTCGAAGTTCTGTGATCTAGTTATTGTGGTCGGTGGCGATGGCAGCATGTTAAACGTGGCCAAGTTTGTAGCGTTCGATCAGGTGCCGGTGATTGGTATAAATCGCGGACGGCTCGGCTTTCTTACCGATATTCTTCCCGATGAATTGGAAGAGGGCATCACTGCAGTCCTAGATGGCAGCTACAGTGTTGACTCTCGATTTCTGCTCGACGTTGTAGTACGCCCGAACTCCTCGAAAAATTCTGAAGATCACCATCTGGGTTCCGCCCTGAATGATGTCGTTCTGCATCCTGGAAAGGCGGCACAGATGATAAAATTTGAGTTATTCGTCGACGGTATTTTTGTCTACAGTCTGGACTCGGATGGTCTTATCGTCGCGACACCTACAGGGTCTACCGCTTATGCATTGTCTGCGGGCGGTCCTATAATGCATCCGGGCCTTAATGCGGTCGTGTTGGTGCCCATGTATCCACATTCACTCGGTAACCGTCCCATCGTAGTAGATGGAGATAGTGAAATTCGCATAGTGGTTTCTCCTCAAGAAACTCTTGAGCCACAGGTCAGCTGTGATGGGCAGGTGCTATATACTGCATCAGCAGGAGATGAGCTCATCGTCCGCAAGAAAGATGTGCCGCTGAAACTCATTCATCCGCCAGAGCACACCTTCTATCAGGCTTGTCGAAGTAAATTAGGCTGGGGCAGTCGTTTGGTTAGGGATGATGATTAGAGCGGCGAGCCTGCCCATAGAAGTCAATTTGTTGCGCTTTAGTCGATTCTTGCAAAGTCAGGGCATTGCTCATCGCATCAATGAGGAATCTGGCCAGCAAGTGATCTGGGTTGATGGTGATCAGCAGGCGACTCTGGTTCGTGAAGCTCTTGCTAATTGGCCATTTGATGAAGACTCTTCTCTGGGGCGTCCTGTTGCTTATAACTTAACGTCTCTATTCAGTCCTATTGCTTTTCTACGTAAGCTCATTCAAGTCTTTATGCGGGCACCGGTCAGCTTTGGTCTCATTCTGGCGTGCTTATTGGTTGCCTTGCTCAGTTTACTTGGTACTCAGCCGCAGCGCGTGGCGATCCTGTTTTATCCTGTACTAGATTCTTCTGGGCTACTTCCTCTGCTCGCGAGCATAGATAGCCCTGTCGCAATACTGCGTAGTTTGAGTCCTATGCTGCTTCATTTTGGGGAACTACATCTCGTTTTTAACATGATGTGGCTGTGGTATTTTGGACGTCAATTAGAAAGCGCACAGCCACGCTGGCTATTCATCTTCTTGATTTTATTCTGTTCGTTCACCGGGAATACCGCACAATACCTGACTAGTGGCTACAACAATTTCGGCGGCATGTCGGGAGTGGTCTATGGTTTGGTTGGTTATACATGGATAGTGCATACCTTCATGCCGCGCAGCAATCTGCACATCAATAACAAAATGTTTGTGGCCTTTGTCATCGCGCTGGTTGCAATGGAAGTCTTTGCCTCGTCCTGGGTAGCGAATGCCGCGCACCTTGGCGGACTAGTAGCAGGCCTTCTGGCGGGTATGGCAGTCGTAGGTCACTATAGGTTCGTCCTCGGCCGTGATGCAATCGGCAGGTAGATTAAGAAGAAGTTTGTTTATACAAATACTTGTGAAAGATTTGATATGAGGTTTGATGAGATGTCTGATAATAAACAACCTGGCTTCGAAGAGCTTTTCATGGCGAGGCCTGAGTCTATTGAGCAGTTGATAGATGAAATGAGTTCGGATGTGGTCGGTTCTCTTAGGCTTGCCGTAGAGCTTGGTAAATGGGGTGATGGAGCGCGCCTGAACGCGCAGCAGATTGATTTCTGCATGCAGGCAATCATATTGTATGAAGCGAAACATCTGCCGGAACAAGAGAGAGTTGGGTTCGATCTTTCGGCGTAGCTGTAAGAGTAAGGCAGCTCCAGAGCTAACTCAGACTATTTCCATAGTTACCAATGCTAACGAGCAATAGCCCTATGAATGAGCAGGAGAACAATGAAGGAAGCACGACATGAAAATTTTGGGGCAGGGTACGCTGAGGAAGATGCGGAGTCGACTTTCGCAGCCCGTGGAATATCAGCTACGTCTAGGTGAAGAAGAAATTTCACTTAATCCGCTGTTGGAGAAGAAGATCAGCTTGCAGTATAGCGGTCTCATAAATTGTACAAATTGCGGGCGCAAAACAAACAAAAGTTTTAATTCAGGCTACTGCTATCCTTGCTTTCAGAGATTGGCCGAGTGCGATTCTTGCATCATTCATCCTGAGAAGTGTCACTTCGATCAGGGAACTTGCCGCGATCCTGCCTGGGGTGAACGTTTCTGCTTGCAGGATCACATCGTCTATTTGGCGAATTCGTCTGGTCTCAAGGTTGGTATAACCCGGGGTACACAAGTGCCTACGCGCTGGATCGATCAGGGAGCGACACAAGCTCTGGCGATTATTCGAGTGCGCACCAGGCTCCAGTCCGGTGAGGTAGAGGTAATGTTTAAGCAATTTGTAGCTGACAAAACGAATTGGAGGGATATGCTCAAGGGCCAGGCCACCCCATTAGATATGCATGCCGAGGCAAAGAGACTGATTGATAAGTGTCAGTCGGATTTGAAGGAGTTAGAAGACAAATTTGGATTCTTCGCGATTAGCGTTCTGAATGGAGTCGATGTGGTATCGATCGACTATCCTGTTGTGAGCTATCCAGAAAAGGTAACGTCTCTCAATTTCGACAAGACTCCGATCGTGGAAGGGACGTTGTTAGGCATAAAGGGCCAATATTTAATTCTCGATTCTGGAGTTATAAACATGCGCCGTTTTGCAGGTTATGAGGTCGCGCTTCATAGTTAGTAAATAAATAGTAGAGTGTTATACCTAAGCAGTGCCTTGCGAATCCGCACGGGCGTATTTTTGAATTTTAAAACCTAAACAAACGAGTTGCAGACTATGAAAAACGCATCGGCCCGAACTACCTATTTGAAAGACTATAGGCCGCCACCATTTACTATCGAAACCACAGATCTTCATTTTGACCTGTATGAGGATCATGCGAGTGTTGTCTCTAAGCTGCTCTTTAAGTGTAGCGGTGACTCTGATGTCACCAGCCTACAGTTACATGGACAGCTCTTAAAGTTAGAGAAGGTTTTAATAAACGGACAACTATTAAACCCCGATCAATACATACAAGACGATGAGAACTTAACTATCCCGGCGCTGGATGGTTTGCTAGGTGCATCATTTGAAGAATTTCTGCTTGAGTGTCACACAAGAATCGAGCCGCAAAATAACACGGCGCTTGAGGGCTTATATAAGTCTAAGAAGATGTTCTGTACGCAGTGTGAGGCAGAAGGCTTTCGTCGCATCACTTATTATCTAGATCGCCCCGATGTCATGTCGGTATTTACAACCACGGTAGCGGCAGAAAAAGCCAAGTACCCGGTACTGCTTTCCAACGGCAATAATATCGCAAGTGGTGATGTAGATGGCGCGCCCGGCAGACACTGGGTAACTTGGGAGGATCCGTTTAAAAAGCCGAGCTACTTATTTGCTCTGGTGGCGGGTGATCTGCTCAGTCTTGATGATACCTTTGTAACCTGCAGCGATCGAGAAATCGAGCTGCGTATATTCGTCGAAGAAAAGGATATCGACAAGTGCAACCACGCGATGCTATCGCTGAAAAATTCGATGCGCTGGGACGAGGAGGTATATGGTCGCGAATACGACCTCGATATATTTATGATCGTTGCTGTCGATGACTTCAACATGGGTGCGATGGAGAACAAGGGCCTGAATGTATTTAACACTTCTTGTGTGCTTGCCAGCCCACAGACCACGACCGACTTCTCCTTTCAGCGTGTCGAGGCGGTTGTAGCTCATGAATATTTTCACAATTGGTCTGGCAACCGAGTCACCTGTAGAGATTGGTTTCAGCTTAGCTTGAAGGAAGGGTTTACCGTATACCGCGATTCTGAATTTTCCGCGGATATGGGCTCGCGGACAGTCAAGCGAGTTGAGGATGTCTCCTTCCTGCAAACCGTACAGTTCGCTGAAGATGGTGGCCCGATGGCACATTCGGTGCGACCTGACTCGTACATGGAAATCTCAAATTTTTACACGGTTACCATCTACGAGAAGGGTGCAGAGGTTGTTCGCATGATCGCCTTGTTGCTAGGGCCTGAGAAATTTAGGGCGGGTAGTGACTTATACTTTGAAAGGCACGATGGGC
>CASQMQ010000036.1 GCA_949430125.1 uncultured Pseudomonadales bacterium | reverse complement strand
AGTGCGCAGTATACACAAGCAGATAACGGCGCTCAGATCGCTGCCGCTGATGGTGGCGTTGAGTCTGTTCCTTTTGTTCTCGCAGGTTTTAGCGCCTGGGCACAGTCACGAAGCTGATCTGCTGGCGCAGTTCGATTGTGAGACCTGTTTAAAGATTGGTTCGCTTGAAGATATAGCCGTAGCTGAAGCGTCTAGTCTAAGCCTTTCTACTGGGAATCAAATATTCTCGATTCTGAGTCAGAATCAAATTTCCTCCGAGACAGTTAAAGCAGCCGCGCGTAGCCCTCCCTCTTACACATAATCGTATCAGTCATCAATCGGCTGGCGGAGCTACCATCAGGGAATCTTCTGCCTCTGACCGATTGATTTATTGCACCTTATTTATTTGTGAGATTAATGATGAAATTAAAGAATAGATTTTTGAAGAATAAGCTTTCGATGTGCATCAGTGCCTCGATAGCTAGCCTAGTATCATCTACCTATGCCGACGCGCAGGTACAGATAGAAGAAATAGTAGTAACGTCATCTTTTATAGACCGCACAGTAGATGAAATAATAAACCCTTTGCACATTGTAAATGGTGAAGAAATTTCAAGTAGCGCAACCCAAAGTTTAGGAGAAACGTTAGATGGCTTATTAGGTGTTTCTAGTGCTGATTATGGATCAGCGGTTGGTCAGCCAATCATTCGTGGACTTTCCGGGGGGCGTGTAAAAGTCTTAAATAATGGAATGGTAGTCAGAGATGTCTCTGGTCTAGGTGGAGATCACAACGTCGAAATTGATTTAAATAATGTTGATCAAATAGAGGTCGTCAGAGGGCCGTCTTCACTGCTTTATGCAAACGGAGGTATTGGCGGAATAGTCAATATTGTTGATAGCACAATTGCAAGAGAAGATTTTTCAGAATCAGACCTCAGGCTCGGTCTGGAGTCTCAGTCAGTCAATGATGGTGAGACTTATGACTTTTCTTATCAAAATAATATGGGTGGCTTAAATTTTAGTTTGGGGTATAAAAAATCACAATTTGGTGATTTTGATATTCCAGATGGTGCAGTCCTTCATGACGAAGAAGAGCATGAGGAAGATCATGAAGAAGGCCATGAGGATGAGGGTCACGAAGAAAATTTAGGGTACCTAATGAACTCAGATTCCGAAACGGAAACTAAGAGGTTTGGTGTTTCAAAAGTTGGCGATTGGGGTTATTTCGGAGTATCAGTAAATAACAATGAAAGTCTTTATGGGATACCTTTTCATGGCGACGATGCATGACGATGAACACGATGACCATGACGATGATCATGACGATGATCATGACGATGATCATGAGGAAGAGGGCCACGATGAGCATGAGGGCGAGAGAATTTTCTCAAAAACAAACTCGGACGTTATAAATCTTGCGGGTGCCTTTAATTTTGATAATAGCTGGATCAAAAGAATCGATTACTCAGTGAGAGATTCAGACTACGCGCTAACCGAGCAACATGCGGAAGGTGAAGAAGAGCATGAAGAGGAGGGTCATGAGGATCACGAAGAAGGACCCACAACGTTTACAAACAACGCTAGAGAATATTGGACGACCTTTGATATTTCTACGGACTCATTCTCTCAAAAAATGGTCCTGAATGTTGTAGATGAGGATACTTCAGTAATTGGCGCTGAAGCATTTATGCAGCCGACCGAAACCAAAGAGAAATCAATTGGTTACTACTTGAGTACAGACTTAGATTTGTTTCACCTGGATTTTGGTGCAAGATACGAGCAAATAAGTAGAGACGGATCGGTGGTTCATCGTGAAGAAGAACACGACGACCATGACGACGACCATGACGACGACCATGACGACGACCATGACGATGACCATGACGATGATCATGCAGAAGAGATTGATTCCTTTAACAAAGATTTTAATAACTCGAGCCTTGCATTAAGCATAGGTAGGGATATCAATGAGAATGTTGATATTAACTTCGGTATTTCAAGAGTTGAGAGAGCTCCTAATGCTGTTGAGCTATTTATGAATGGCCCGCATCTAGCAACCGGCAGGCTTGAAAATGGGAACACAAATCTTAAGTCTGAATCGGCTAGTAACCTGGATTTGACTGTTAATGTCAGCATGGGAGCTTTCTTCGGATCGTTTACCTTATTTAAAAACGATATTGATAATTATATCTATCTGCAAGACGAAACTGAGGAAGAGCACGAAGAGCATGAAGAAGAGCATGATGATCATGAGGGACTGATTCTTGCAAACTGGATGCAGAAAGATGCAAAGCTGAAGGGTTATGAATTCGAGTTAGGGGGAGTCTTTGAATTAGGTAGAGGAGACTTAACGGTGTCGTATGCCAAGGATTCTGTTCAAGGCAAGTTTAAAGATGGGTCCAATATAGCAAGGATGATTCCGTCAAGAAATTTCTACACAATCTCTTATTCTCACGATGACTTAAAAGTAGCGCTTAACTTGAAGGACGTATTTAGTCAGAACGATATTGCGGTAGGTGAGACTTCGACAGAGGCGTTCCAGATGTTAGATTTAAAAATACAGAAAACATTTAATCTGTTCAATGAGAGCGAGTTAAATCTTTCTGTATTTGCTAATAATCTTCTTGATGAGGTTGCTAGGAATCACACATCCTTTGTGAAAAATGAAGTGCCTTTACCTGGAAGGAACTATGGTATTAGGGCTAGCCTTAAATTTTAGGGTCTAATCATTTAATAAAAATTCTCATGGATTTTTTTTGGAAAAGATTCATGAGAAATTTAAATCCTAAATTGCTCAATCAATCTATAAAATTTTCTTAAGTTGAGTGTATCTTAAAATTTCTCGGCAGGAAGGTTAAGAATTTTTAATCTGTAAGCCCAGTAATTGGTTCTCAGATATTTTTTAAGATTTAGTGAGTTTAATGATGAAGAGATTCGTCACCAGACTTCATTAATGAAGGACTTGGCGCTTGCGCTGGTAAGGTCTATTTAGTTTGGATTGCGTCTTGAGTTCTAAAGTTAACTGCTAGCGCTAAATAGTGTTGGCTTGATCAACTTCACTGGTAGGCGTGAAGTCGCCAGTGAAGTTTATGAGTGCATCTTCGACGAAGAACACTGACAAGCGCTCTTGGCCACGCACACCGCCACCGGGCTGAAAGTTATAAACATAGTCCCAGCGATCTTGGTGGAAGGGGTCGCGCACCAGGGGTGTGCCCATAACAAAGATCACCTGTCGCTTCGTCATGCCGGGACGAAGCTGGTCGACCATCTCCTGAGTAATGATGTTTCCCTGCGGGATAGCAATCTTATACACGCCGGGGAAATCCATGTTGCCGATATTGCCGCAAGCCAATAGCAGGGACATCAGGACAAGTAGAGCGCTATTTCTAAATGCTTGTTTCATAAATTAGTCGTTGTCTCGATGTGATTTAACCCTAGTATTTATAGGGTTACTATTGCTGGAAACGGTCTTAAACCTTCGAAACTGAGGGCTTAATCTTTCATCGAACTTTCATCAAGCTCAGCCAGCAGGCATAATACCCTACTCCTAGAGGCAGTAAAACCGACTGCGGCACGGCTTCTAAGCTCAACCCCCCGAATTTGAGAGTAAGATATGGCTACAGAAAATCAGGAACTTCGCAAAGCAGGTCTCAAAGTAACTCTGCCCAGAGTTAAGATTCTGCAAATCATGGAAAGTTCCGAGATCAAGCATCTAAGTGCGGAAGACGTCTATAAGGCGCTTATCGAAGCCGACGAAGATGTGGGCCTGGCCACTGTTTATCGAGTGCTTACGCAGTTCGAATCGGCGGGATTAGTGATGCGCCATCACTTCGAGGGAGGCAGTTCGGTCTTCGAACTCACCACTATCGACCACCACGATCATATCGTCTGCCAGACATGCGGCAGCGTTGAAGAGTTCTACGATGAGGTTATCGAGAGCCAGCAAGAGATGATCGCCGAGAAGTACGGTTTTAGGATAACCGACCACAGCATGTATCTATATGGTATCTGCAAAGACTGCCAAGCCAAAGAATAGAGTGAAATAGACAGGAATAATGGCTGGCTAGTTGCTAGCTACCATCTGCTCAGCGTGTGCGAGTGATTCGTCACTTAGGTCTTCACCACCCAACATGCGCGCCACTTCTCTCACAATTTCAGTCTCTGAAAGCTCAGTTATCTGCGTTAGCGTAGATCCGGCCTTCGTGAACTTACTCACAAAGAAATGATGATGGCCCTGGCCCGCGACCGGCGCCTGATGGGTAACACATAGAATCTGCGTGCGCTCGGCAAGGTGTCTGAGTAGCTGGCCGACTACCTTCGCAACCCCACCACCAATGCCTACATCCACCTCGTCGAATACCAGACTTGGTATATGTGACGTCTGTGCGGTGATTACCTGTATCGCGAGACTGATTCTGGAGAGTTCACCGCCCGAGGCTATCTTTATCAGCGGCTTCGCTGCCTGGCCTGGATTGGTGCTCACTAGAAATTCAACGACTTCCAAGCCATTCGCGGCGGGCTTGTCCTTATCGCTGGCGAGTAACTGCACTTCCAAGCTCGCATGAGGCATGCCCAGCTGCTTGAGTTGTTCATTGACCTGCTTGGTGAGCTTGCTGCTGCCCTTCTTGCGTTGCTTGCTGATCTCGCCAGCTACCTTTATATAGTCGATGCGCAATTGCTTGTCGGCGGCTTCCAGCTTCTCGAGCTCGGCGTCACTATTTTCGATAAGGTTCAGTTGTTGCCTTAGGTCTGCAATGACTTGTGCGAGCTCGTTTGGTTTGACCTTGTGCTTACGCGCGATGGCATGGAGTAAGCCAAGTCTTGTGTTGACCTGCTCTAGTCGTTCCGGGTTCGCTTCGAATTCGTCGGAGAAGGCTCGAAGATCGGACACCGCTTCGTCCAGCTGGATAGAGGCGCTTTCTAGTAGCTCGATGATGCTGATCACGCGGGCGTTCTTCTCCGGCAATTCGTTGAGCGCTGTCAGTGCTTGATGCATTGCAGCCGTGGCATTTTTCTCATCGTCGCCGCCACATAGAGTCAGTGCCGACTGCACCGAGGCTACTGTCTCATCCGCGTGATTCAATGACTTAAATTCCGCTTCTAGCTTGGGTACTTCGTCAACGGCAATGCCGAGTTCATCTAGTTCAGTCAATTGATAGGAGAGCAGCTGTGTTTGTGCCGAATCTTCCTGCGAGCGGTTGCTCAGTTGGTTGATCAGCTGCGCATTCTTCTGCCATTGCTTGTAAGTGGTTTGCATCGCAGCGAGATGTTTTGCTGAGACACAGAAATCGTCGAGCAGTCGCTGATGAGTGGCGCGATGCAGGAGGGATTGGTGTTCGTGTTGGCTGTGAATATCTAGCAGCATCTCGCCTAGTGACTTCAATGACGCCATGGTGACCGGCGAGCCATTGATGTAGCCCTTTGATCTGCCGTCGGCGTTGACTACGCGGCGCAGCAGACAAGAGCCCGAGTCGGATTCTTCTTCGAGGTCGTTCTCGCTCAACCACTTTTGGGCTGCAGGAATGTTGGAAATGTCGAACGCAGCGCAGATGTCGGCCTTCTTTGCGCCGGTGCGAACTATGCCCTTGTCTGCTCTGTCGCCTAGCGTAAGGCCAAGACCACCTAGCATGATGGATTTGCCGGCTCCGGTTTCCCCGGATATCACCGACATGCCAGCCTTGAACTCGATCTCTAGCGTGTCGACGGTGGCGTAATTCTGAATGGATAGTTGTTGAAGCATAGCCCCAAAGTATATTGGAAGAGAGTCCAACAATGCACAAAATTTGCAATTAAATACTGGCGGCTTATTTTGGCAACAACTTAGCTAATTTGCCTCTGGATCGGGCCGTGAGAATAGTCACTGAAGAATATTTCTTGGAATTGCCTGTAATTGCTTGAAACCTCTCCTCAAGACCCCATATACGGGTCATCGCCTGCTTGGCAGGCCATGAATACGCACAGTAATCGAATCACCTAATTTAGGCAGGGGACGTCATGAGCACGCAGACTCCAGATCAGGAATCAGAGAACGAAAAGCCCGAGGATTCTCAGGCGGCAGAGCAAGACACAGCACAAGAGACAAACGAAGAGCAGGGCGCCCTGCTTGATTCAGAGGATGCCTCCGAAGAAGGCAGCAAAAGTGCACAGGCTTTGGAGACTGCGCTAGAACAGGTACAGAATGCCAAAGATGACCTGCTGCGTGTCCAGGCGGAGATGCAGAACCTGCGCCGTCGCACCGAGCAGGACATTGAGAAGGCGCATAAATACGGCCAGGAAAAACTTAGCATCGAGCTGTTGGCTGTCATGGACAATCTGGAGCGATCTCAAGAGGCGGCTAGCGACAGCGAAGATGAGGCCGTCAAATCGATTCGCGCGGGAGTTGATCTCACGGTGAAGGGTTTTGCCGATTGCTTCAAGAAGTTCAATATCGAGACGGTTGACCCCTTAGGCGAACCGTTCGATCCGCAGCTTCATCAGGCTATGTCGATGCAGGAAAACACCGAATCTGAGCCGAATACGGTAATCGCGGTTATGCAGAAGGGCTATACCCTGCATGGGCGGGTGATTCGCCCGGCTATGGTGATGGTCTCTAAGTAGAGTACAGCCCATCGAGGCAGAGTTTGAAGACCGTCGGCTATAAGTAGCCATAAGGAAATTTAGGAATTACCGGTTTGATCCTTGAAATACACCGGATTGGGCCAATATTGGAGTCATTGGTAATATATACGCCGGATCAGCGCTGCAGGTGAGCGCGATTCAGGATAATAGAACGATCGGAGATTTGGAAATGGGAAAGATAATTGGTATCGACTTGGGGACCACCAATTCATGCGTAGCAGTCATGGATGGCGGCGAAGCCAAGGTACTTGAGAACGCAGAGGGTGATCGCACCACGCCTTCCGTCATTGCTTACAGCGGTGATGGCGAGACGCTTGTTGGTCAGCCGGCTAAGCGTCAGGCAGTAACGAATCCAAGCAACACTTTGTTTGCTATCAAGCGCTTGATAGGCCGCCAGTTCAAGGACGATGTCGTTCAGAAAGACATAAAAATGGTGCCTTACAAGATTATAGCCGCCGACAACGGCGATGCCTGGGTTGAGGTAAATGACGAGAAGATGTCGCCTCCACAGATCTCAGCGCAGACTCTGATGAAGATGAAGAAGACTGCTGAGGACTTTCTCGGCGAAACGGTTACTGAAGCTGTTGTTACTGTACCTGCTTACTTCAACGATTCTCAGCGCCAAGCAACTAAGGACGCCGGCAGAATTGCGGGTCTAGACGTTAAGCGTATTATCAATGAGCCAACGGCTGCTGCCCTTGCTTACGGCATGGACAAGAAAGTTGGCGACTCAACAATCGCGGTTTACGACCTCGGTGGTGGTACTTTCGATATCTCGATTATCGAGATCGCCGAGACAGACGGCGAGCACACTTTCGAAGTGCTCTCTACCAACGGTGATACGTTCCTGGGTGGTGAAGATTTCGACTTGCGCCTGATTGACTACTTGGCAGACGAGTTCAAGAAAGAAACAGGCATGGATCTGCATAACGATCCGCTTGCACTGCAGCGTCTTAAAGAAGCGGCAGAGAAGGCGAAGATCGAATTGTCTTCGGCGCAGTCTACCGAGGTGAACCTTCCTTATATTACTGCTGATGCATCGGGTCCTAAGCACCTTGTGCAAAAGCTAACTCGAGCGAAATTCGAGTCGTTGGTTGAAGAATTAGTTGAGCGCACTTTGGCTCCACTGAAAATAGCTCTGGCTGATGCCGATCTGAATGTTTCAGAAATCGACGATGTGATTCTTGTTGGCGGCCAGACACGCATGCCATTAGTACAAGCGAAAGTAGCAGAGTTCTTTGGTAAGGAATCACGTCACGATGTGAATCCTGATGAAGCGGTTGCAGTTGGTGCTGCGATTCAGGCGGCGGTACTTTCCGGCGACGTGACTGATGTGTTGCTTCTCGATGTGACGCCTCTGTCTCTAGGCATCGAAACCATGGGCGGTGTTTCAAGTAATCTAATCGACAAGAACACAACGATACCTACTAAAAAGACGCAGGTCTTCTCGACAGCTGATGACAATCAGACTGCCGTAACGATTCACGTAGTGCAGGGCGAGCGTAAGCAAGCTGCACAGAATAAGTCTCTGGGTCGTTTTGACCTGAGTGATATACCTCCTTCGCCGCGCGGCATGCCACAGATCGAAGTAGCCTTCGACCTGGATGCTAACGGTATCTTGAACGTGTCGGCCAAAGACAAGGCGACGGGTAAAGAGCAGTCAATCGTGATCAAGGCATCCAGTGGATTGTCTGACGAAGAGATCGATAAGATGGTTAAGGACGCCGAGGCTAATGCTGCTGAGGACAAGAAATTCGAAGAACTTATTTCGGTGAGAAACACAGCCGATGGAATGATTCACGCGACCAAGAAGACTTTAGAAGAAGCCGGTGACAAGGCGTCTGACGAAGAAAAGGACGCGATCAACAGCGCTATCACCGAGCTTGAAGAAGCAGTAAAGGGTGATGATGTTGCGGATATGGAAGCCAAGACTAAGGTGCTGACCGAATCCTCAGGTAATCTAGCACAGAAGATGTACGCTGAGGCGCAAGCTGCGGAAGAAAGTGCGGCAAGCGCAGCCGAAGGTGGCAGTGCTGAGAATGCCGAAGCCGTCGACGCTGAATTTGAAGAGGTTTCCGAAGAAGCGCAGGCCGAAGAAAAGGAAGAAGAAAAGGAAGAGAAATAGTAGTCCTGCGTAGCGGATTAGTGGCAACACTGACTCGTACTAAAGACGATTATTCACACGAAAACTAAGTCATTTCGATGACTTAGTTTTTTGCGTTTATTGACCGTAAGAGTACAGCAAGTAAAAGAGCACAGAGATGTCAAAAAAAGATTACTACGAAGTACTGGGCGTTTCGAAAGATACAGCGGTAGCCGACATTAAAAAGGCCTATCGCCGTGTGGCTATGAAAAACCACCCGGATCGTAATCCTGACAACAAAGCGGCCGAGGATACATTCAAAGAGGCGAACGAGGCCTTCGAAGTACTCTCTGACAAGGAAAAACGTGCGCGTTATGATCAGTACGGTCATGCCGGTGTAGAAGGACAGACCAGTCAGGGCTCCGCCGACTTCAGCGACGCTTTTGGCGATATATTTGGTGACATCTTTGGTGGTGGTCGCGGCGGTGGCGGGCAAAGTCATGTACGCCAGGGTGCCGACTTACGTTACAACTTAGATTTAAATCTCGAAGAAGCGGTGAAGGGCACGTCGGTGAAGATTCGTATCCCGACTACTGTTACATGTGATACCTGTGATGGCAGCGGATCGAAGAAAGGCAGTCAGCCGGTCGACTGTACGACTTGTGGTGGTCACGGTCAGGTGCGCATGCAGCAAGGCTTCTTCTCTGTACAGCAAACCTGCCCACGCTGTCAGGGTGCTGGCAAGCAGATTAAGGAACCCTGCGAGACCTGTCATGGTCGTGGCAATGTTGAAGAAACCAAGACATTGTCGGTCAAAGTGCCGGCCGGTGTCGATGTAGGCGATCGCATTCGCTTAACTGGAGAGGGTCAGGCTGGAACTCACGGCGGACCTCCTGGCGATCTGTATGTGGAAATGTCCATAAGGCCGCACAAAATATTCGTGAGAGAAGGGCGTGACCTTCACTGCGAGATACCAATCAATTTCGTTGATGCGGCTTTAGGTGGTGAGTTGGAAGTGCCTACTCTAGATGGTCGCGTTAAATTGAAGATTCCTACCGAGACGCAAACAGGCAAGCTGTTTCGTCTTCGTGACAAGGGCGTTAAGCCAATTCGCGGCGGTAGCACCGGCGACTTGCTATGTCGTGTAGTGGTTGAGACACCGGTACATCTGACGAAGCGTCAGAAGGAAATACTCGTGGAATTCCGTGAGATTCAGGGTAAGGAAGGAAAGAAGCAGTCGCCTAAGACTGCTTCTTGGTTTGACGGAGTAAAGAGTTTCGTCGACGATCTGCGCGGCTAGCCTAAGATTTGCGCGGCAACCTTACTGTGCTGATCCGTTTCAAGTCTAGGACCGAAGTTGGCTACCACGGTAGCCGATGCAAGGCTCGCCAGATTACCCGCCGTTTCGAAATCCTTTCCCTGAGTTAGTGCGTACAAAAACGCTCCGGCAAACATATCGCCAGCACCGTTGGTGTCCACAGCCTTTACAGCATGTGCGTCTACATTAATGTATTTGCTACCGTCAAAAAGCAGCGCACCCTCGGCTCCCCTTGTAATAGCAAACTGTTTGGCCTTGGTCTTCATCTTCTCACAGGCCTCAGCGAAGTCCTCAGTACCCGCCCAAAGCTTTAATTCCTGCTCGTTGCAAAACAATAGGTCAACGCCTTCACCCAATACGTCATTGATACCATCGAGAAAATACTCAACCATGGCCGGATCTGAAAAGGTCATAGCTGTTTTTATCTGGTTTTTTTCCGCGAACTGCTTAAGCTCGATAGCCGCTGATTTGGCGCTTGGCGAGGTGACGAAATAGCCCTCTATATAAATGTATTCGGAGCTTTTCGCGGCGCCCAGATCTAACTCTTGTTCAGAAATGGTTTCCGATACACCTAGATACGTGTGCATGGTACGTTCGGCATCAGGGCTAATCATTATAAGACAGCGTCCGGTTAAACCATCGTCACATTGAGTTTGGGAATTCGTTTGAATTTTTTGATCGCCGAGTTCTTTGAGGAAAAAATCTCCAGTCTCGTCACTCGCCACTTTGCAGCTAAAGAATGCTTTGCCACCAAACTGACTAACTGCATACAGGGTGTTCGCTGCAGAGCCGCCGCCCGCTTGTTTTTTGATGCCGTATTTTTTGGTGAGTATCCCGAGGAGGCGTAAGGACTCTTCGTCTGTTCCCAGCGTCATTAGGCCCTTTTCTATACCGTGATCCTGAAAGAAGCTTTCGTCGACTTCGAATTCCTTGTCCACTAGCGCGTTACCTACTCCGTATACATCAAATTTCACTTTTCGTTCCTTATCTATCTAATTTGTATCTATTTTGGCAGCGCAGCAAAGGCTTTTTCGGCCGCGTCCAGTGTGAGTTGAATTTCCGTGTCGCCGTGTGCGCTGGATACGAACCCCGCCTCGAAGGCGGAAGGTGCCAGGTAGACGCCATTGTCTAACATGCTGTGGAAATAATGCTTGAAGCGTTCGGTGTCGCAGCTCATTACTTGCGAGAAGTGACTGACCTGTTTTTCTTCGGTGAAGAAGCAGCCGAACATGGCGCCAACTTGATTCGTGGTAAAGGCAATGCCGGCCTGATCGGCGCGTTCCTGTAGGCCGTTAAGCAGGGTGGTCGTGCGTGCCGCTAACTCATCGTGAAAGCCAGGCTTGGAAATCACATTCAACATGGCCAGACCTGCCGCAACCGCAAGCGGGCTGCCAGCCAATGTGCCAGCCTGATAGACCCCGCCCAGTGGCGCGATCAACTCCATTATTTCCGTTTTGCCACCGAAGGCGCCAACAGGAAGTCCGCCGCCGATCACCTTGCCGATCGTCGTCAGGTCGGGTGTGACTTGATAGACAGACTGAGCGCCACCTAGTGCGACGCGAAAACCCGTCATTACTTCGTCGAAGATCAGTACGGCGCCGTGCTTGGTGCAATGTTCACGTAGTGCCTCAAGAAAGCCCGGCACAGGAGGTACGCAGTTCATGTTTCCGGCAACCGGCTCGACAATCACGCAGGCGATGTCATCGCCATTTGCAGCGAAGAAGCTCTGTAGTGCAGTCGTATCGTTATAAGGAAGCACATGGGTGAGATCGGTATACGCTTTTGGTACGCCTAGTGAATCGGGCTCGCCGAGTGTGAGTGCGCCGGAGCCTGCCTTAACCAATAGGCCATCGACATGACCGTGGTAACAGCCTTCAAATTTTACGATGCGATCGCGACCGGTATAACCGCGCGCGAGACGAATAGCGCTCATGGTTGCTTCGGTGCCGGATGTAACGAGTCTTACTTTCTCGATGGAAGGCATGAGCTCACAGATCTTATCGGCAATCTTAACTTCGGCCTCGGTCGATGCGCCGAAGGCGAGGCCTTGTTGCAACTGGTTACGCAGTGCTTCCACGACCTCGATATGGCAGTGCCCTAAGATGAGAGGGCCAAAGCCGCCGACATAGTCGACATAACGATTATCGTCGGCATCGATCAGATACGCGTCTTGACCGGCTTTAAAGAACAACGGATTTCCGCCAACGCCCTTGAAGGCTCTGACTGGAGAATTTACACCGCCGGGGATATGTTTTACAGCCAGGTCATACAAATGCCTGGAATTTTCGTTACTCATTTAGGGTCCTTCAGAATTCTATAAGATAGGTTTGACGACGATGAGGATTACGATCGCCACAAGTAATAACACCGGAAGCTCATTATAGACGCGAAAGTATTTGTGGCTACGAATCTTTGAGTCTTCTCTGAGCGCCTTCATATACCACCAACAGTAGTAGTGATAGCCAAGTAGGAGAACCACTAGACCAAGCTTCGCCTTCATCCACCACCAGGCCATGAAGTAGCCATGGTTGGCGATCAGCAGCCAGGAGCCGAGAATAACTGCCAGTACTGCCGATGGCGTCATGATGTACCAGAACAACTTCCTTTCCATGATCTCGAAGCGATCTTGACTGACCTGGTCTTCGCTCATGGCGTGATAGACGAACAGGCGCGGCAGATAGAAAATCCCGCTAAACCAGCAAACTACCCCGATGATATGAAAGGCTTTAATCCAAAGCATGTTGCGCTCCTGCACAGTTGGGGGAGAAGCTATCACAGCTTAAGGGTTTATGTCTTGATGATAGCGAGAATCGTCGCTAAGCCGTTGATTTTACGTAATGAAATGCTTCCAGATATTGCAATCTAGGCATTGGAGTGTAAGATACTCGATCCGGCAATTCAGATCAGCTGGCACTTACATAAGCTGCAACTGATTCGCCCCCCGCTGCAAAGACTGAATAACCGATACCACCTACGGAGTCTGTTTTGATAAAAGTTGGAATTATAGGAGCAACTGGCTACACCGGCGTCGAGCTACTCAGATTGCTTGCTCCTCGCAGTGATGTGGAGATTACCGTCGTGACTTCGCGAGAGCTCGCGGGCGTGGATGTGCACAGCCGTTTTCCTAATCTACGTGGCCATGTGGATCTTCAGTTCTCAGCTGCTGACGCGGATTTGTTGCAGGCCTGTGATGTCATCTTCTATGCCACGCCTCATGCTGTCGCGATGAATACCGTGGCAGAATTATTATCGAAAGGCATCAAGGTCATCGATCTCTCGGCGGATTTTCGAATTCAAGACATTCCCCTGTGGGAGCAATGGTATAAGACGAAGCACGTCTGCCCAGAGCTAGTCGCCGACGCGGTCTATGGGCTGCCGGAAGTGAACCGAGAAAAAATTAAATCAGCACAGCTAATTGCTGTGCCTGGCTGTTACCCCACGGCGATCCAGTTGGGTTTCTTGCCGTTATTGGAAAACTCCCTCATCGAGACAGACCGGCTTATCGCCGACGCCAAGTCTGGTGTGAGCGGAGCTGGCAGAAAGGCAGTCGAAGACTTCTTACTTTGTGAGGCGACCGAGTCTATCAAGGCCTATGGGCTTTCTGGACACCGTCATCATCCTGAAATATGCGAGCGTTTAAATACCTATAGCGAATCTGAGATTCGACTGACTTTCATTCCGCATCTTGTTCCGATGATACGCGGCATTCTGGCGACACTTTATGCGCCGGTGAAATCGGGCGTAAAGATCTCACTAGACCAGCTACAGGGGTTGTATGAACAGCGTTATGCCGATGAGCCGTTCGTGGATGTGCTGCCTCAGGGCGAAGTACCGGCTACCAGAAATGTGAAGGGGTCGAACAAATGTCAGATAGCAGTAGCTTACTCTGAGGACACAAATACGATCGTGGTGCTTTCGGCAGAGGACAATCTGGTAAAAGGTGCTGCAGGACAGGCCATACAGAACATGAACATCATGTTTGGCTTAGATGAGACAACGGGATTGCAAAATATCGCCTTATTGCCCTAAGCTCTAGATAGCTTGAGCTTTAGAGCACTTTTGATTGGACTGGAGAAGTCTGCGTGCCCAATGTAGTTAAAGGCAGTAAACAAGAAAAGATGGTTGTCGTGCCTTATAGGCCTGGCAGGCGCTTCGTGCTTGTTTGCTTACTTGTTCTGGGTATAGGGGCGAGCGCAATTGGCGGCTTCATGTTTGGCTATTCCAACACGCTACGCAGCCAACAATCCGAACAGGCAACACAGCAGGAATTGAGCGAGCAGTTGATTGGTACCGAGACAGAAAATTCAGAACTACGCCGACAGGTCGCGATATTGGACAGGTCGAGCGTGATGGATCAGCGTGCGACAGAAGAAGTACAGACAACGATTATTGGCTTGCGTGATCGTGTAGCGCAGCTCGAACAAGACATCGTCTACTACCGACAGGTCGTGTCCGCGGAAACCGAGGACACCGGGCTGATTATCAGTCAGCTCGATATCGACGCGACGCGTGAGAGTAATCGTTATCGCTATAAACTGGTTTTGCGGCAGCAAGATGCAGACGGCGATACGTCCCTGATCGGCCATGTGAATATCAATTTAGTAGGTTCGCAGGGCGAAGAGCAGCAGATACTGTCGCTTCGCGATTTGTCAGCAGAACAAGATCAGCTCAATATTAGGCTCCGCTTCAAATACTTTCAGAATATCGAGGGAGAACTAGTCTTGCCGGATAATTTTGTCCCAGATCGCCTGCAGGTCGCGGCTGTATCGGTAGAGCCCGTCGAAAAAAGCATTAACCAGAATTTTAGTTGGGTCGTTGAGCGTTGATTGCGAGGCGTTAAACGAGTCCGAAAAACCAATTAGAAGTTAAGCAGTACATTATTGTTAGGAGACGATGACTATGTTCAAAAAGTCAGTGCCAGATAAAACATCAACCGGTCCAGCTCATACCCTGGTATCGAGAGCTACCGAGATCGTTGGTGATATCCACTTCAGTGGAGAGCTGATTATCGAGGGGCGAGTGAAGGGAAATATTTACGCCGAAGATGATTCCGAGGCACTTATTCGCATCGCGGAGAAGGGTGCGGTCGAGGGCGAGGTCTGTGTGCCGTCGGCGATCGTAAATGGATTAGTGCAGGGCGATCTTCGCTCCACCAATCATTTAGAGCTGGCAGCGAAGGCGGTTGTAGTAGGCAGTGTTTACTACAATCTGATCGAGATGGTGATGGGTTCTGAGGTAAACGGCAATCTTATGCATATCAGCACCAGCCAGAACGAGAACAAACGTCTAGCAGCAGAAAAGAAGAAGCTTCCCTTCGACACCTCGGTTATACAGAACAGCTAACAGCTGCATAGAGGCAAGTTTTGGAGCGTGGTGGCTGTTTCTGCTGCTTAAAATAGAGTCGAGGAATAATTGACTAAATTAGTCGGTTATTGACATAATCACTCTCGAAATAAGCGATTGTCGAGTATCCAAGAGCCCGGTCTACACCAGCTGAGAATTCAAATGTCCGTAGTACAAACACAAGAGCCAATCATCATGTCCTTCACCGATAATGCGGCGGACAAGGTGCACAATTTGATTTCTGAGGAGGGCAACGACAAGCTGAAGCTTCGAGTCTTCGTCACTGGCGGTGGCTGCTCAGGATTTCAGTACGGCTTTTCCTTCGATGAAGAGATCAATGAAGACGACACTATCATCAAAAATAAGGGCGCTAGCCTCCTAGTCGATCCCCTTAGCTATCAATACCTCGTAGGATCTAGGGTCGACTACGTCGAAGGTCTGGAAGGTTCGCGCTTTATTGTGAACAACCCGCTAGCCACCACAACCTGTGGTTGCGGTTCCTCGTTTTCTATCTAAAAAATTTTATCTAAGACTAACCCCAAGCCTAATTAGGCTTTGTAGATTCCACCGAGAACGGTGGCCTGCGCTGCGCCTGTGAATGGCGTCGTGTCGATGGTGCGTCCTTCGCTCGTTTGCTTCGCCATCCAGGCGAAGGCAATCGCTTCAACCCAATCCGGATCGATGCCAAGCTTTGCAGTGGACAAGACATTGCAGTTACTTAGTCGGGCCTGTAAGCCATCCATAAAAGCATTGTTATGTGCGCCGCCGCCACAGACGTAGACTTCGGCAGGCTGAGAGGTCTTGCGTATCTCATTCACGATGCTATCAATCGTAAAGCGCAGCAACGTAGCCTGCACATCGGTGATGGCTAGATCCTGCCCTAGCTTGTGTAACTTCTCTTCCAGCCACAAACCATTGAACAGTTCTCGACCGGTGCTCTTCGGCGTCGCCCTCGAAAAATAGGGCTCGTCTAGGAGTAGCTTAAGTAGCGGCTGAATTATATTTCCGCTGGCTGCCCAGTCGCCGTTCTTATCGTAGTTTTTTTGTTGATGTTTCCCAATCCAATAGTCCATTAATACATTGGCGGGGCCTGTGTCGAAGGCGAGGCAGGTCCCATCTTTGTTCAGTACGGTAATGTTTGCGATGCCGCCGACGTTCAATACGACACGGTCGCTGCTAGCCGATTGAAAACAATTTCTATGCAGCACAGGAGCGAGCGGGGCGCCTTCGCCACCGGCAGCCATATCTCTTCTGCGAAAATCAGCGATGGTAGTAATGCCGCAAAGTTGCGCAATACTATTCGGATCGCCGATCTGTAATGTGAAGCGGGTATCGCCCTGCGGGTGATGAAAAATAGTCTGGCCATGGCTGCCTATCGCGCGGATAGCAGTTCTTTCGATTTCTTCATTTGCGAGTAATGTTATAGCTGCTCGAGCGAACAGCTGACCTATGGCTACGTCGGTATTGCCATACAGCTCAAGGTCGATATTCTTGCCGCTACATAATTGTAGGATATCTTCTCTAAGGCCTGATTCTATAGGCTCAGAGTGGGTGGCTATCAGCTTAGGTTGGTCACCAATGAACTGCACAAGAACGCAATCGACACCGTCGATGCTGGTGCCTGACATCAGGCCAATATAGTAATCAAGGTTGGCCAAGTGCGTGCCTATTTTAGTCAGCGCTAGGTTGATTCAGTGTAATGAAGGTCGTGCTGTTCATATCTGAAAAACGTTTTAGTAGATCGACGGTCTGCGTATGAAAGCTATCCATCTCGGCGGGATCTATAGACTTTGCTTTAGGAAGCTTGTCGATAATAGTACGAGGGTTTTGGTGTACGCCGCCCATTAAGAATTCGTAGTGAAGATGTGGTCCGGTTGCGCTGCCAGTTGTGCCGACGTAACCGATAATATCACCCTGTCTGACTCGCTTACCTTTCTTCACGCCGTTCGCGTATTTTGAGAGATGCGCATATTTTGTTTCGAAACCGCCCGCATGTTTAACGATGACCAGATTGCCGAATGAGCCGTTGCGTGATGCGCGAGTAACTTGGCCATCGCTAGTTGCACGAATCGGCGTGCCACGTGGCGCCGCATAGTCTGTTCCCTTGTGTGCGCGTATCGTGTTGAGAATCGGATGACGACGGCTAGGATTGAAATTTGAACTGATGCGAAAAACATCGATAGGACTTCGCAAGAATGCCTTGCGCATGCTCTCGCCTTCGGCGTTGTAGTAACCGGCCTCACCTTCTTCATCTATATAGCGAACCGCCGTAAAAGTTTTGCCTTGGTTCGTATACTGCGTTGCGAGTATGTCGCCGTGCCCAATGAATTCGCCATCAAGATATTTTTCGTCGTAGAGAATGCTGAAATCATCACCTGCTCGCGGATCAAGTATGAAGTCGATAACTCCGCCGAAGATATTCGCCATCTCCATAATCGTTACGGCTGGAATCTGTTCGCGCTGCCCAGCCATGAATAGACTGTCTGCGATCGTGCCTGCCTTAAAGGTAGGTCTTAGCTGCGGAAAATTTAGGATCGACTCAACATCGTAGTTATTGTTGTTGAGTGTGAATAGGAAACCTTCCAGCGGAGACTTTAATAGACGTAGCTGCTCGAGTTCGCCATCACCATCAACATTGACAGGAATGAGAAAGTCCAATTGGTAACCAGGATATACCTGATTCAATACCTTGGCTTCGTCGCTACTATTAAGGACGCGGAATAGATCCTGATCTGACAGGCCTACCTTGCTGAATATTGCGGATAGGTTGTCGCCGCTCTTTACCTCAATGTTTCGCCACAGCGTCACGTCTTCCAATATTAGCTGGACTTCGATCTGGGATTTGGCGTGGGAGGTGATAACGAAGTCTGATAGGGCCAGCGCATCGGGCTGCT